>CALMIQ010000436.1 GCA_937863965.1 uncultured Micropruina sp. | reverse complement strand
CTCGGCGTCCGGTGGGTGGCCGCGGCGACCGCGGCGAGCGTGCCGCGTCCGGCGATCTCGCGCAGCAGCATCAGGTGACGGACCTCCATGAAGCCAGCCTACATATTCACTTCATCAATTCGCGCTTGTCCTTCACTGTGGCGTCGGCCAGAGTGAGGACGTGCCACCTCGTCACGTCCTACTCGCGGTCGGCGTCGCCGTCGTCTGGGGCATCAACTTCCTCGCCATCCACGCGTCGCTGGAGCAATTCCCGCCGCTCTTCCTGGTCGCCCTGCGGTTCCTGGTGATGGCGATTCCGACCGTGCTGTTCATCCCCCGTCCCCGGGTGAAGCTGCGGTGGCTGATCGGCTACGGCCTCGGCTTCGGAACCCTGCAGTTCATCGGGCTCTACCTCGGCATGGCGGCCGGCTTCCCGGCCGGCCTGGCCTCGCTGGTGCTGCAGTCGTCCGCGCCGTTCACGGTGCTGCTGGGTGCCCTGCTGCTGCGCGAGCGGGTCAGCGGACGCAGCGCGCTGGGGGTCGCGGTCGCGGTGCTCGGCCTCGGCCTGGTGGGGTTGTCGCGGGGCGTGGAGGGCTCGTGGTGGCCGTTCCTGTTGGTGGTCGCCGGCGGTTTCGGCTGGGCACTGGGCAACCTGGCCGCACGCCGGGCGTCCGCACCGAACCCGCTGCACCTGACCATGTGGATGTCGGTGGTGCCGCCGCTGCCGATGCTCGCACTGTCCCTCGCCTTCGAGGGCCCGGAGCAGATTGCGTCCTCGCTCACCACGTCGCTCAGCGCGGACGCCGTTCCGGCCTGGCTCGGGCTCGCCTACACGGTGCTGATCGGGACGGTGCTGGGCTCCGGCGTGTGGGTCTGGCTGATGAGCCGCCACCCGGCCGGGCGCGTCGCGCCGTTCTCGATGCTGGTCCCGGTCTCCGGACTGACCACGGCCTGGCTGGTGCTCGGCGAGACCCCGCACCTGATGGAACTCCTCGGCGGCGTGCTGGTGATCGGCGGGGTGCTGTGGGCGAGCCTGCGCCGGCGTCCGATGGAGCCCTCCCCAACGACCCGGGCCCTCCCCCATACGGCGGGCCACAGGTAGTCGGGGAGGGCATTGCCAGGTGTGCGGACGGGCCGGCGGCCCGGCCCGCCGGTGCCGACGCGCTAGCCTGACCGGGGTCCGGCGAAAGGAGCACCCGTGGCGAAGACGGTGAATCTCGTCATTCTCGGCGCCTCGGGCGATCTTACCCATCGGCTGCTGCTCCCCGGCCTGGGCACGCTGCTGAAGGCCCAGCCCAAGCGCCGCGTCCGGCTGATCGGGGCAGCCACCGACGGGCTCACCGCCGAGCAGTGGCGGCAACGTGTCAGCGACGCGCTGAGCGACAGCGGCTGCGGGGCGAAGGCCGCCCGGCGCCTGGTCTCCGGCACCCGCTACGTCGGCATGGACTGCACCGACCCCGCCCAGCTGCAGGCTCTGCTGGCCGACCTGAGCGAACCCGTGGTGCTGTACTTCGCGCTGCCGCCCGCGGTATCGATGCGGGCCTGCGAGGCGCTGGCGACGTTCCCGCTGCCGGACGGCCTCAGCCTCGCGATCGAGAAGCCGTTCGGCACCGACCTGGCCAGCGCGCGCCGGTTCAACGAGCTGCTCACCCGGCTGGTGCCGGAGGACCGGGTCTTCCGGGTGGACCACTTCCTCGGCAAGTCGACGGTGCTGAACCTGCTCGGCCTCCGCTTCAGCAACCGGTTCTTCGAGCCGGTCTGGAACCGGGAGAACGTGGAGCGGATCGAGATCATCGCCGACGAGAAGCTGGCGCTGGAGGGCCGTTCCGGCTACTACGACCACGCCGGCGCCCTCAAGGACATGATCCAGAGCCATCTGCTGCTGGTGATGGCGCTGCTCTGCATGGAGGCACCCAACCGGATCGAGGCCCGCGAGCTGCGCGACCTGCAGGCGCACGTGCTGCGCGCCACCCGGCTCTGGGACGACGACCCGGTCGCGGCGTCCCGGCGGGCCCGGTACGTGGCCGGCACGCTCGACGATCGGGAGATCCCGGACTACGTGAACGAGCCCGGAGTGGACGCCGCCCGCGGCACCGAGACGCTGGCCGAGGTGACCGTCGAGATCCGCAACGCCCGCTGGCACGGCGTGCCGATCCGGTTGCGCAGCGGGAAGGCGCTCGGCGACGGGTTCCGCGGCATCATCGGCGTGTTCAAGCCGGCCTGGCAGCCGCTCGGCTTCCACAATCTCGGCGACCCGAACGTGGTGGTCATCGGCATGGCCGACGAGGTGCTGCAGCTCAAGCTCAACACCAACGGCGCGATGGACAAGCTCGACCTGGAGGAGACCGTGCTGACCGCCGACCTCGGGATGAGCCCGGTCCGCCCCTACGGCGAGATCCTCGCCCACATCATGGACGGCGACCCGCTGCTGTCGGTGCGCAACGACGTCGCCGAGGACTGCTGGCGGATCCTCGGTCCCGTGCTGGACGCCTGGCGTGACGATGCCGTGCCGCTGGACAGCTACCGCGCCGGATCGACCGGCCCGACCACCTGGTCCTGACCCCGGACGCTGGGTCGTGGGCGGATCGATTCCGACTCGGCGATTAGTTGTGCATATGACTAGAATGAGCCGATGACTCCGACCGCACGCCGCCCCCCGGCCACCGCCGCCCTCGTCGCCCTGGCCATCGGCAGCTTCGGGATCGGGATGACCGAGTTCGTCGTGATGGGTCTGCTGCCCGATCTGGCACGGGATCTGCTGCCGGCGGCCTGGGCGGCGAACCCCGAGACCGCGATCGCGCAGGCCGGCGTCCTGATCTCGCTGTATGCGCTCGGCGTGGTGATCGGCGCACCAACGATCGCCGGCTCGGTGGCCCGGTTCCCCCGGCACCGGGTGATGATCGCCCTGGCGCTGGCCCTGACCGTCTTCAACTCGCTCACCTTCCTCGCCCCGAACTTCGAATGGATGGCCGTTTCCCGGCTGCTGGCCGGGCTGCCGCACGGCGCCTACTTCGGCATCGGCGC
>CALMIQ010000435.1 GCA_937863965.1 uncultured Micropruina sp. | reverse complement strand
CGGGCCGGGTCGGGTTGTACATCTGCCGCAGGTCACGGGTGCGCACCTTGTCCCAGTGCCGGGCGGCGATCTCGGTCTCGAGTTCGACGACCGCGTCGGCCCCGGACGCGTCCAGGCCGGCCAGGCCGAGGGTGTCCGCCACATGCGCGCGGTAGGCGGCGAGGATGTCCGCGAACCGGTCGTCGCGGTAATACTCCTCGTCGGGCAGGCCCAGCCCCGACTGGCTGACGAACAGCGCATACCGGGTCGGGTCGCCCGGGTCGGACTCGACGTCCAGATCGAGCGGCGCCCCGGTGTGCCGCCGGGCGCTGCGGCCGAAGTAGTCGAGCAGGTCGTCGACGCCCTCGATCGCGTCGATCTCGGCCAGCAGCGGTGCGATCGGGGCCAGCCCGCGCCGTTCCACCTCGTCGGTGTCCATGAACGAGGCGTACAGGTCCTGCACCTTGGCCGCCTCGGTTCCGGGGGCGGCGTCCGTCAGCCCGGTGATGATCTCCTGAACGGCCTCCTCGGCGGCATCACGCAGCAGCTGAGTGGCGCCGAAGGACGGCTTGTCGTCGGGGATCGGTGTGCTGGCCAGCCACGGCCCGTTGACGTGGCGGAACAGGTCGTCCTGCGGCCGGACGTGGGGATCGACATCGAACGTGCTCACCCGGGAGATCCTACGGGCACCCGCCGACAGTCCTGATCGTGGACGGCGGGCCGAACTCGCCCGGACCACCGGCGACCGCAATCACCCGTTTGGGCGGTGGTGCGCCCGCCCCCGCCCGGGAATCCTGCAGGTAGACCCCCACGTCGAGAGGTGCACACCATGACCGAGCAGCAGCCCGAGCGCCGGACCGATGCCGAGAAGGCCGGTTCGTCCGAACAGGAGTACGGCAACCTGAGCGTCGAAGACGATCCCCAAGGCACCGTCGACCCCGCGGACCTGGCCGACACCGCCGGTCCCGAGGACGACGGCGGACGCGAGAACCCCTGATCACTGTCGTCGCCGTCGTCGACAGTCGCCGATCGTCACGTCCCCGTTCCACGTCCTTCCTGCGAACGCCGCGATCCCGAGGCGCGACCGGGTGACCGGCCGTGCCCGGCATGGCAGGCTCAGCGAGTAGCGTGCAGATCGGCGCGAACCGCGTCCGACGAGAGGGGTAATCCATGTCTCTGCTGTCCGTGCTGGCGCGTGCCGCGCTGGGCGCGCCGTTCGTCTACCTGGGCTACCAGGCCGTCAAGACGCCCGGTGGGCGCGTGGCGATCGCGACCGACTTCGGCATCCCGGCGGAGTACGCCGAGACGGCGGTTCGGGCGAACGGCGCGGCGATGGTGCTGGGTGGTCTGTCGGTGGCCACGGGCGTCCTGCCGCGGCTCGGAGCGCTGGCCGTGGCCGGAGCCATGGTGCCGACCACGCTGGCCGGGCACTCGTTCTGGAAGGACACCGACCCCAAGACCAGGGGAGCGAACCTGACCCAGTTCCTCAAGAACCTCGGACTCGTCGGCGGCCTGCTGGCGGTCGCGTCCGAATTGCGCGGCTCCTCCGCGTGCTGCGAGGGCTCCTCGACCGAGGCCTGAAGCCCCCGCCGTGTCGGTCAGACTCGTCGAGGCCACACTGGCGGCTTCGCCGGTCCCGGGCGATGGTGATGCTCAGGCGCCGGGCCGAGTTGGCTCCCCCGCAGAGCGGCCCGACCCTCTGCCAGCGGGCCACACCCCGATCGCGACTGCAGCCACGACGACCACGCTCGCCCAGATCGTGCCCATGTGTCCCAGTATCATGACCCAAACAAAGCCAGCAGCGAAAGCGATGCTCACGGCTAATCTAACCGTCGTGCTATGACTGAATCTAATAGCCCAGAAGTACGGTACGAAGCAGATGAGCGTTCCGGCCCATGTGAGCGCTTGAAGCATTCGACCCCTCCGTTATCGATAGCAGGTGGCGATCCATGGAACGACGGTCATTCCAGTCGCCGAGATTACCTTTAGTGAAATACACTTGTTGTAGGACGTGGCCGTGTTTGCCATTAGGGCCAATCCGCCGCACGCGAGCGACACGGCCACACGAACTGCAGCAAGGGGAATCGCTGCCGCCACGATAGCGCAACTCCCGGCACCGAGTGCCATGGTGCTAGTTTCACCCCGCGTGAAATCGACGGACCAGCCATACCAAGCGCTCCGCACCCGGGGGTCAGCCACAACCGGGAACGATGTGGTCTCGGTCGGCTCAACAGTCTGCGTCAAGCGGCTCCCAGCCACGTGATAGCTTGTTGCGACAGGGGTTCCCTTTGAGTCTCGCGCCCAAGGTTTGTCGATGATCGCGACCGGTTCGCTGAACTGCCCGGCCTTACGCACCACGACAGAGCCGTCGTCAAGTAGCTCAAGGAACTGACCTGGGAAGCTGTAGGACTGGGTTCGGCTGCTTGCTTGGTCGCGCAGGACGGCAGCAATCTGGACACCATCGCTGAAATCTCGAATGACGAAATGGACGTTCGGCGCCACGAAGACCCGGCTGCTTGGCGTGCTCTCCAGAGAACCGCGAGAGTCTATCTCTAGGGTCACCCGCTTCAATTCAACTCGATTGCCTTTGGTCACCGAACTCCTCGTGGCACTCGGCCTGGAGGGATCGATCTTGCCGACCAAGGCGATCGCATCCTTTGTATCCCACGGTCGTTGTGCCCATGCGGGCGTGAGTCCGAATGATGCAAGGCTCATGCACAGAGTGAAAGCGAAGGTCCCGGCAAGAATCCGTGACCAAGAACGCCGGGCTGTTGGGTGGAAAGGCATGCGATGGCTCCTCGGCAATGCGCGAGCGGGGGGTGGCTCGACGGCTGGGACTGTATGCCACCTGCCAGCGTTGGTCAACCACCCAGAGCACGCGGACATTTGACCTGAGGCGTCTTGAACCCTTGCCGGACGTGTAGATTCCGCGAATCTGATCGCCCTGCGGGAGCCTGCCGCCATTATGCTGTTCCGGCCGATGATGCCGGCCCGGGCACGGAAGGGAATGCCTGTTCACACGGTTCCCAGCAGCCAGAGCGGCCTCGGCTTCAGTGCACCGTCTGGGTGTCCGACCCGTTCAGCCGCTGCAGGGACGTCAGCGCTCGGCGGGTCGCGCAGCCTCACCTGTTCGCGGACGCCGGCGTCGAGGCTGGGACGCTCGACACAGCGGAAGATGGCATCGTTCGGCAGGCGTAGTGGCTGAACGTTGATGGCCGATCACTACACGTACCCAGGGGAGCCATGTCTTGGTCAACCTGCGGGGATACACCAACGCCAATGCCTGGAAGCAAGCCGAAGTCGCGCACGTGTCGGCCATCTGACGGCTCTCATTGAATCCACCCGGTAGCGTGCGACTTCGATCTCCCAGCTGCAGGCGATCCATGCGGTGCTGGTCCGTGGCTTCTACGGCTGGGGATCCCGGCGCGACCCGGGATCCCGGCGTGCCGCGATGACAGGTGGGAGGCTGTGCCAACGAACTCGGCCGGCGTCAGTTCACCGTCCAGGTGTCGGAGCCGTTGAGCAGGCCCTGCAGGGCCGTCAGCCGCTCGGCGGGCTCCGGCAGCCTGACCTGATCGCGGACGCCGTCGTCGAAGCTGGGCCGCTCGACGGAGCGGAAGATGCCGATCGGCGACTGCTGCAGGACGCCGGTGTCGGTCAGCCGCGACAGCGCGAACGCCGCCGTCGGGTCGTCGGCGTGCGCGTCGTGGACGACCACCTGGGCGGGGTCGGCGTCCGCGGTGTCCACCACGGCCACCGAGCCGTCCGGACGCCGGATCACCGACTTCGAGCCGTCCGGGCCGAACGTGACCGGCTGGCCGTCCACCAAACGGATCACGCCCGGCGCCTTCGGGCCCTTGAGCTCGAGGAAGGCGTCGTCGTTGAAGATCGGGCAGTTCTGGTAGATCTCCACCAGCGACGCGCCGCGGTAGCCGATCGCGGCGGTCAGCACCTCGGTCAGGTGCGCCCGGTCGGAGTCGATGGTGCGGGCCACGAAACCCGCCTCGGCGCCGAGCGCCAGCGAGATCGGGTTGAACGGGTAGTCCACCGAGCCGACGGGCGTCGACTTGGTCACCTTGCCCAACTCGGAGGTCGGCGAGTACTGGCCCTTGGTCAGCCCGTAGATGCGGTTGTTGAACAGCATGATGGTGATGTTCACGTTGCGCCGCAGGGCGTGGATCAGGTGGTTGCCGCCGATGCTCAGCGCGTCGCCATCACCGGTGACCACCCACACCGCCAGGTCGTCGCGGGCCGTCGCCACCCCGGTCGCGATCGCCGGTGCCCGGCCGTGGATCGAGTGCATGCCGTAGGAGTCCACGTAGTACGGGAACCGCGACGAGCAGCCGATGCCCGAGACGATCACGGTGTTCTCGCGGCGGATGCCGAGTTGCGGCATCAGCCCCTGGAAGGCGGCCAGCACGGCGTAGTCGCCGCAGCCGGGGCACCAGCGCACCTCCTGGTCGGAGGTGAAGTCCTTGCGGTTCAGCGGGGTCAGCGCCAGCGGCACCCCGGCGAGCCCGGTCGCGGTGGCGGTCATCGTCCGTCCTTCCCGTCGATGATGGTGATCAGGTCCTCGGCCAGTTCCGACAGCGAGATCGGCAGGCCCCGGACGCGAGAGTAGCTCTCGCAGTCGACCAGGTACTTCGCCCGCAGGATCATCGCCAGCTGTCCCAGGTTCATCTCGGGCACGATCACCCGGTCGTAGGAACGCAGGATGTCGCCCAGGTCGGACGGCAGCGGGTTGAGGTGCCGCAGGTGCACGGTCGCCACCGCGCGCCCGCTGAGCCGGACGCGGCGGGCGGCCGCCGAGATGGGGCCGTAGCTGGACCCCCAGCCGACCACGAGCACCTTGGCCCGGCCGCCCGGATCCTCCACCTCCAGCGGCGCCAGGTCGGCGGCGATGCCGTCCACCTTCGCCTGCCGCAGCCGCACCATGTGCTCGTGGTTGTCCGGGTCGTAGGAGACGTTGCCGGTGCCGGCCGCCTTCTCGATGCCGCCGACCCGGTGCTCCAGGCCCGGCGTCCCGGGAATGGCCAGCGGACGGGCCAGCTTCTCGTCCCGCGCGTAGGGCAGGAACGGCCCGTCGGCGGGCGGCTCGGTGGTGAACGCCGGGTCGATCGCCGGTAGGTCGGCCAGGTTCGGCACCGCCCACGGCTCCGCGCCGTTGCCCAGGTAGCCGTCCGACAGCAGGATCACCGGCGTCCGGTAGGTGAGCGCGATCCGGGTCGCCTCCAGCGCGGCGTCGAAGCAGTCGCCGGGCGACTGCGCGGCGATCACCGGCAGCGGGGCCTCGCCGTGGCGCCCGAAGATGGCCTGGAACAGGTCGGCCTGCTCGGTCTTGGTCGGCATGCCGGTCGCCGGCCCG
>CALMIQ010000434.1 GCA_937863965.1 uncultured Micropruina sp. | reverse complement strand
CGTCGGTGCCCTTGGCGTCCGACTTCTTGGCGTCGGGGCTGCTGCCGGCCGACGTCTTGGCCTTCGCACGGTTGTCGGTGGCGTAGAAGCCGGAGCCCTTGAACACCACGCCGACCGCGCTGAACACCTTGCGCACGGTGCCCTCGCAGGTGGGGCACTGCGTGAGCGGGTCGTCGGTGAACTTCTGCACGACCTCGTGCTCCGACGAGCAGTCCAGGCAGCGGTACTGATAGGTGGGCATCGGCGACTTCCAGGGATGATGGCGGACGGACCGCAGGCATTCTAGCGGCCGTGCTCTCAACACCCTCGCCCCGTCCGGCTATTCCGCATCCACGCGCAGGACGCGAGCCTCGGTGACGATCACCCCGACCGGCCGGTCGAACGGCTCGACCGGGAGTTCCGGGAGTATCTCGGCGTCCCGCAGCAGGACGCCGACCACTGCGCCCGGGTGGGCGTTGGCGAGCGCCCGGTCGTACCAGCCGCCGCCGGTGCCGAGGCGGTCGCCCCGCGGCGTGGCGGCCAGGCCCGCGCACCAGACCAGGGACGCCCGCGCCAGCCCGTCCGGGCCGAGGGCCGGGACGTCCGGCTCCAGGATTCCGGCATGGCCGGCCCGCAACCGGTCCGGCCCGGCGTAGATGCCCCAGTCGGGTGCGCGCCGCACCGCGCCGTCCGGACGCCGCCCGAGCAGCGGCAGCAGCAGGGTGCGCCCCGAGGCATGCAGCGCCCCGATCAGCCCCCAGGTGTCCGGCTCGTCGCCGGCGGAGGCGTAGACCGCGATGATGTCGTGCCCGGCGCAGACTCCGAGGGCGTTGGCGGTGCGGGCGGCGGTCGCGGTGGCCGGTTCGGCGAGCCGGCGGGCGGCCCGGATCCGGGCTCGCAGGGCCGCCTTGGCGACACGTTGCGTTACGGCCTGCGCACTCTCCGGAGGGTTCGGCGAGACGTCCGGAGGCATTGACCTATGGTAAGTGCCATGGCGCTTTTCGGACGGAAGAAGCGGGCTGAGCCCCCGGTCGAGCAACTCGACGAGGCGGTGCTCGACGAGGTGTCGCCCGTGCAGTCCGGCCCGATCAGCGTGGAGCAGTACCGCGCCGCGCTGCTCGCCGTGATCGAGCCGCAACCCCCGATCGGTCTGGGCGTCCTCGACGCGTTCGGGCGCCGGCTGTGCGAGGACATCGTGGCCGACATCGACCTGCCCACGTTCACCAGCGCGTCCGCCCCGGGCTACGCGGTCCGGGCCGCGGACGTGGCGTCGGCGTCGGTGTCGGAACCGGTCCGGCTGCCGGTGCTGGACACCCTGGACTCGCCGGTCTACCGGGGCGCACCGCTGCTGGAGGGCACCGCCGTCCGGGTGGCCGCCGGTGCGCCGATCCCTGAGGGCGCGGACGCCGTCATCCCGGAGGAGCAGACCGACGGCGGTGAGCTGGAGGTGCTGGTCCATGCCGCGGTGGCCGCCGGTCAGCATCTGAGGTTGGCGGGCTCCGACATCGCCGACGGCACGCTGCTGCTGGAGCAGGGACGCGTGCTGGACGCCGGCGCGATCGGCCTGCTGGCCGAGGTGGGCCTGGACAAGGTGCTGGTCCGGCAGCCGCCCCGGGTGGCGGTGCTGACGGTCGGCGCGAACCTGGTGCCGCCGGGGCTGCCACTGGCCTCGCGAGCCCACCGCTACGACGCCACGACCACCCTGATCGCGGCGGCGGCCAGGGCCGATGGCGCGCAAGTGTTTCCGGCCGGCACGTTCGGCGAGGACGCCGCGGTGCTCACCGAGGCGCTCACCGACCAGCTGATCCGGGCGGACCTGATCGTCGTGGTCGGGGGCCTGGACGGCGCCCTGCCGCGGGTGCTCGCCGAGCTGGGCGAGACCACCGTCCATCAGGTGACCATCCATCCGGGCGGCACCCAGGCATTCGCGCGCATCGGCGACGACCGGACGCCGGTCATCGTCTTGCCGGCCGGTGCGTCCTCGGCCTTCGTCGGGTATCAGGCGTTCGTCCGTCCGGCGCTCAACCGGCTGCAGGGCGAGCCGGACGAGCTGCCCCGCAGCCGCGTCCTGCCGGCGCGGGTCGCCCTGCACGGTCATGACGAGGCGACCGAGCTGATTCCGGCGATCGTCAGTGATCGCGGGGTGGAGCCGACCGGTGTGCCGGGTGCCGATCTGGCCTACGACGTGGCGCGGGCCGACGCGCTGATCGTGCTGCCTCCCAAGACGCATCTGGTGCCGGCGAACTCCGACGTCGAGGTGTGGGTGCTGACGCCGACGCGCACATGAGCGGAGCCACCCGCTGGCCCCTGGAGTTGAGCCATGGGCCGGTGACGCTGCGGCCCTGGCGGTTGTCCGATCGGCGGGTCTGGGACGAACTGCGCCGGCGCAACGCCGACTGGACGGGGCCCTGGGACTCGACCAGGCCGCGGGATTCGCTCGACCCTCCGCTGACCTTCGCCGGCATGGTGCGCCAGTTCAACCGCCGGGCCCGGCGCGGCACCATGCTGCCGTTCGCGGTGGACTATCTGCCGCCGGGCGAGCAGCGGGCGGTGCTGGCCGGACAGCTGACCATCTCGGGCATCACCCACGGCTCGGCGAGCTGGGCGCAGGCCGGCTATTGGATCGATCAGCGCTGGGCCGGGCGCGGGATCATTCCGATCGCGCTGGCGCTGGCCGCCGACCACTGCTTCTTCACCCTGCGGCTGCACCGGATCGAGGTGGCGATCCGGCCCGAGAACGTGCGCAGCCTGCGGGTGGTGGAGAAGCTCGGCTTCCGCCACGAGGGCTTCCGGCCCCGCTACATGCACGTCGACGGCGATTGGCGCGATCACGAGATGTTCGCCCTGCACGTCGAGGAGGTCGGGCCGGGGCTGCTCGCGCGACTGCCGGATCAGGCCTGACCACAGCGGGATTCCCGGCGATCGGACGACACTCCGGAGTCGCTCCGGCGACGCGCGGAGCGCGCCCCGTAACGTTCGGGTGTGGGTTTGACGGGTGTGATCTTCGGCGTGATCGCCGCGGCGTGGCTGGTCTATCTCGTGCCCTACTTCCTGCGTCGCCAGGCAGACCCGGCGAGCGATGACGTCGATCCCGCGGCACCGTTCTCGGCGACCGTCACGATCGTCCGCCGGGGTGGGTCGCTGGCGACGGCGGAAGAGGGCGCGGCGGTGGTGTCGACCCCGCTGACCCGTCGGGCCGCGCTCTACGAGCTCACCCAGATCGACCGGCTGGCCGCCACCCGCCGGCGCCGGGTGCTGCTGGTCCTGGTGGCCGCGATGCTCGCGGTCAGCGTCCCCGCCGCGCTGGGCTGGCTCGCCTGGTGGGCTCCGATCATCCCCGCCGGCCTGCTGCTGGTGTTCGTCGTCGTCGCCCGGTTCAGCGTGCGCGCGATGCGTCGCGATCTGGACGCCCGCGCGCAGCGCGTCCGCGAGGCGAGCGACGAGCAGACCGTGGCGATCACGGTGCTGTCCGAGGACGACGGCGCCGCGGAGGCGTCCATCGAGCTGACCGCGCCGGTGTCCCGGCCCGGCTCGCTGTGGGACCCGATCCCGATCACCGCACCCACCTACGTGTCCAAGCCGCTGGCCCCGCGCACCGTCCGCACCATCGACCTGTCGGCCCCGGTGCCGCCGGCCAGCGCCGTCCCGGTGACCGCCGACCCGCTGCCGGACCGGATCGCCGACG
>CALMIQ010000433.1 GCA_937863965.1 uncultured Micropruina sp. | reverse complement strand
CACCCATTATCCCGACGTCCTGGTTATGTCGATGTTGATGCTGTTTGTGCTTGTCAGGGCTCGGTCGCGGGTGGATTGTTCGGCATAATCGCTGGGTTCCTAGAGGTTGTTGAGCCAAGCGAGGAGGGTGTCGTCGGGCTGGTAGCGGCCGGTGGGGATCTCGGGCGGCCGGGTCCGGTCGAGGGCTTGTTGTTTGATGGCGAGGTCGGCGTGGAGATAGATGCCGGTGGTGGCGATCTGTTCGTGGCCGAGCCACAGGGCGATCACGCTGGTGTCGATGCCGGCGTGGAGGAACCGCATCGCGGCGGTGTGCCGCAGGGTGTGCATGGTGACGTGTTTGCCGGCCAGCGTCGGGGAGGTGATGGTGGCGGTGACGAGGTGGACGGCGAGCCGGTGACTGATCGCGTCGGTGGACATGGCGTGCCCGGCGGGTCCGGGGAACAGCGCCTGCCCGGGCCGGGTGGCGCGCTCGTGGAGATAGGCGGCCAGGAGGCCGGCCAGGGTGGTGGTGATGGGGGTGACGCGCCGCTTGCGACCCTTGCCGCGGCAGGCGACGTGCGCGGGGGTGGTCAGTTGTAGGTCGGCGATGGTCAGGCCGGTGAGTTCGGACAGCCGCAGGCCGGTGTGAGCGGCCAGGGCAAGGAGGGCTCGATCTCGGCGGCCGGTCCAGGTCACAGTGCTGATGGCGTCGAGAAGGGCCTGGGTTTCGGTGTCGGTCAGCCAGGTCAGGTCCGGGCGGGTGTGTTTCTTGATCGGGATCGCGGCGACGCGGGCGAGGTCGCCGACATGCTCGGGCAACATCCGGGCGGTGTAGCTGGCCCAGGCGTGGATCGCGGCCAGGCGTGCGTTGCGGGTTGTGACGCTGTTACCGCGGCCGGTTTCCAGCCAGGTCAGGAACCCGGCGACCCGGGCGTGGTCGACCTGCTCGATCCTGATCCGGCACACCGGGGTACCAGTGTCGTCGCTGATGTGCTGCAGGAGCAGCTTCCAGGTGTCGCGGTAGGCGCGGATGGTGTTTGGACTCAGCTGGCGTTGAGCGACCAGATAGTCGGTGAAGAAGGCCTGGATGGTCGGTGCGATCGCGGTCATGGCCGGCCTCCGTCGCCGGGTTCGAGCCGGGTGGCGGCCAGGGCGAGGAGCCGGGGTGAGGCCTCGAGGTACCAGTAGGTGTGGGCCGGGTCGGTGTGGCCGAGCCAGGTCGACAGCAGGGTCAGGGTCCGCTCCGGGCTGGTCAGAGCGTCGGGGGCGTACGCTGCAGCGATCGTGTTGGTCGCGAACCGGTGTCGCAGGTCGTGGAGCCGGGGTGTCGCGCCGGGCTGTGGCTGGAGGTGGCAGGCGCGGCGCATCCGGATGAACCCTTCGCTGACGTTGCAGTACAGCAGCCGGGTCCCGGCCAGCGACACGAACACGGCCGGATCCTGGACGGCGGGGCGGAGCGGTGAATCGAGATAGCTGGCCACGGCCTGGCACGAGGTGGGCTTGAGGAACACGAGCCGGTCACGGCCGGACTTGGTGTCACGGACCTGGACCTGGCCATCGGACAGGTCCAGGTCTCCGGTGTCGAGTCCGATCGCCTCCCCGATCCGGAGTCCGGTCACGGCCAGCACCCCGGTCAAGGTGCGCATCGTGGCCGCCCGGAACGGGGAGAACACCTGGTCACAGACGGCCATCAACGCGGTGATGTCGGTGTCGGTGTATTGGTACGGGATGGCCCGCCGGCCGGCTCTCGGCAGGACTTTCAGCGACGGCACGCCGACCGGGAGGTCGCGCGAGTCGAGCCACAGCGCGAACCCTCGGACCACGCCGAGCCGGTGGTGCTGCCACAACGGCGACCCGCCCGGCAGGCTCGCCCACGTCAATGCCTGCGCCTGGGTGAACAGCTGGCCGGTCGCCGGCTGGCCGTCCAGCCAGGACCCGAACTGATGCAGGAGCTTCTCGGCGCGGGCCAGCCCGTAGCCGTTGGCGTGACGGAACGCGAGGTAGGCCTCCAGCAGGCGGTTGTACTCGTTCATGGCCGGGCCTCCGGCCACTCGATCGCCAGCCCGCGCAGCGATTCGCCGTCGGCCCTGGCATACACCAAGGTCGTGGCCGCGCGGGCATGACCCAGCAGCTGGCCGGCCTCGACCAGGGTGCCGCCCCGGGCGATCACCGCCATCGCGGCGGCGTGCCGCAACCGATGGGCGTGGACCAGGCCGAGCCCGGCAGCAGCGGCCCTGTCCGCGACCATCCCGGAGATGCCGGCGGTTGTCATCGGCCCGACCGGGGCATGTTCGCGTAGGAAGACCGCCCGCTGACCTTCAGGAGCCCGCCGGAGGCGAAGGTAAGTCACCACGGCGGCCCCGACGTCGACCGGCAGGGGCACCGCCACGTCATGTCTACTCTTCGGGTCCCGCAGCGTCACCACCCCGGCCTGCCAGTCGATGTCATCCAAGCGCAGGCGAGCGGCCTCACCGGCCCGCAGCCCGAGCCGGGACAACATGACCACGATCGCCCGGTCCCTGGCACCGATCCGGGTTGTCACCTCGATCGATCCGATCAACCGTTCCACACCGTCGGTCGACAGCCCCTCGACCAGCCGGACACCCCGCCGAGGCCCGACCTTCCCGACCCTGCCCGCAAGATCGTGGACCGTCCAGCCCTCAACGAACGCGAACCGGAGCAGGGCACGAAGCACCGACGCCATCGTCCCCGCCGCGCTCGCCGATCGGGACGCCGACCAACCCGTCAGGAACCCCTGAATCGACTCGGTGCCCACCCGATCCCAGTCGACCCGGCCCGGAACAGACACCGACCGCAGGAACGCCAACGCCATCGGGTGGTACAGCTTCACCGTCGACGACGACGCGACACCCCGGGCCTCGACCAGATACCCGATGAACCGTCCAGCCACGTCCTCCGGTGAACCCGGCACCGGCGCTGCCTCAGCGAATCGATCGGCCGGGACCACACCGCCAGCGATCAGGAACTCGACCAACGGCGCCATCCCGCGACGCGACACCGGCGACCGATGCCCTCGCGCGTGCGACCAGTCCAGGAACCCGTCCACCACGACCCAGTCCAAGTCGTCCAGCCCCGAACCCTCGTCCTGCAGCCAGCGACTCAGACGTGCGAACACCTCCGCAAGGAACCGCACCGTGTTGTCCCGGTACCCCCGCCCGGCCAGATGCTCCGCCAGCCCAGCCACCAACCCCGACAACGGACCCCGGATCCGCACCGTCGCAACATCGAACATGAAGGTCTCCTCTCCATCAACCCAGTGAGGAAACCAGCCTCCATCCACCCGCGATTATGCCGAACAATCCACCCGCGACCGAGCCCTGACAAGCACAAACAGCATCAACATCGACATAACCAGGACGTCGGGATAATGGACCCGGCACCGCTGATGCCCCACACGGTGGAAGGAGCGTGCGATCGCGGCCACCAGGCCGGCGTGCTGATCGGAGATGACGAGCTTCACTCCGGCCATGCCGCGGCTCTTCAGATGGGTGAGGAACGTACGCCAGAACACCTCGTCCTCGCTGTCGCCGACATCGAGCCCGAGGATCTCCCGCCGGCCCTCGCCGGTGACCCCGGTGGCGACCACGACCGCTTTGCTGGTGACCAGCCCGCCGCCACGGACATGCAGGTAGGTGGCATCCAGGAACACGTACGGGTAGCTGGTGGTGTCGAGCCGGCGGGTCCGGAACCGACTGACTTCCTCGTCCAGACCGGCACAGATCCTCGACACCTCGGACTTCGAGATCCCCGTCCCGCCCAGGGCGACGACCAGGTCGTCGACGTTACGGGTCGAGACCCCGTTCACCCACGCTTCCATGATCACCGCGTACAGGGCCTGGTCGATCCGACGGCGGGCCTCCAGCACCGACGGGAAGAACGACCCGACGCGCAGTTTCGGGATCGCCAACTCCACCGTGCCGGCCTTCGTCATCAACTCCCTCGGCCGCGTGCCGTTGCGCTCGGTGACCCGCTCCGGGGTCCGTTCGTAGCAGCCGGCGCCAATCACTTGGGCGGCCTCAACCTCGATCAGTTCCTGGAGCACGAGCCGGACCGACTCGCGAACCAGATCAACGCCGTCACCGGCACGGAATGCGTCCAACAACTCCGACACGGCAGAATCAGACAGGGCCATCGGTGAGATCTCCTTCGATGTCTGCTTGGCCGTACACACCGAAGAATCACGCCGATGGCCCGCCTCACAGCTCAAGCCACGCCGATCCCCCAAACCCCACCACTCGCCGGGACTCTCACCCTGCGCGTAGTCCAAACGCCCCGCGTGGTATCACCGCCTCTGCCGTACAAGTAGCCAAATGTCTGTGGCTCAGTTGAGCCGGCTCGCCACAGTGCTCGATAGCCATCACCGCGCGCTTCGGAAGTGAGCGGCGCAAACCACCGCGCCGGGCGGGCGGAGCACTACTGTTGCGGTGTGCGCGCCGAGGACTTCTTCGTCGATGAGCTTCCAGCGGACCCATGGGGTTCTCCGTCAAAAGTCATCGACGACGCCCTAGTGAGCCGCGTGCACGCCGGACCCATTCCGGAGGCGTCAGACGTGGAGGTCGCCGTCGCTTTAGCACGGCTAGTGCATGAAGAGTACGAAGAGAAGGCGACGAACGATAAGCCACGCATCACCGAGGCTGGATCACGCGCAACCCTCGCCGCTTTCAGGTCTGTTCTAAGGCGCCTAGGCATCGAGTTCGCCCCACCCTTCACCGACTTCACGTCGTTCTATCGGTACTGGCATCTGCAAGGGATGACGGGCAACGGGTCATGGGCCCAAAGGCGGCAATACCTGGCGGAACTGTTCAACCCGATCCACGAGTCGCTCGCGGACCTCGAGGCTGGAGCGGCCACAAACGCCCTTGCAGCACCCGTTACCTCCCACCCACGAACAGGCTGGACCCGGGTCGATGAGGAGATCGCCGAACTGCGCCGGCACTTCCAGGCTGCTCGGACACCGCAGGACTATCGGAACGTGGGGAACGACTGCGTCATCATCATCGAGCGACTTAGCGAAGTCGCCTACCAGCCGTCGCTGCACCTTCCGACGGGAACTGAAGAACCCCCCGTCTCGAACACAAAGTTCCGACTCGATCGCGTGGTGGAAGTCGACCTGACGGGCCCGGGCAACGCTGAACTCAGGAAGCTCGCTCGCGCCGCGATCGAGCATGCTCAAGCAGTGAAGCACCGCACCCCGGACCGTCGTCATGCGGGTGTTGCCGCAGACTCGGTAATCCTCCTCGCTAACATCCTTCGACGGATAACCGCGCCATAGTGTCGGTGAAGGCTTTGTATCACGAGTGCACAATTGCCGGGAACCCATCCCCTCTGGACGGAAGTCTCACGTGGTCAAGCGTGCGGCCAACCTGTCGCGGGAGATATGGGTGTTAGCGGCGGACAGCGGCCGAGGCTCATCTCGCGGTCCGTTTCGTCCTGACGCCCCGGCGCGGCCTATTTGGGCGCTCGACCCCTAGATTTGGCGGCCTCCGCGGCCTTGTCGTCAGCGGACTTGAAGTAGTAACCGACAACGAAGCCGAGTATGCCCACCAGTCCCGCGAGCACGCTCGTGATGGTCGTGGCCAGGTCCTTGACGTCGGCCATGGTGAAGGGCCCAGTCGGCCTGCTCGTCATATACAGACCTAGAGGAACGGAAACGTTCGCTATGACAAGGAGGACATAGACGACTATCAAGATGACCGCGATCGTGCGGCGCGCATCGGCGTTGGTCTGTTCAGGCGTCTTGGCGAACTGCGGTTGTGGGACAACGTCTTCGTCCAACGCCCGAGCCCGCGTGGTCATCATTTCCACAGGTTCAGGACGGCCTGCGCGGGGCTGTTGCCCTCCTGCACGAGCAACGTCTTGCCAATGGCGGAATGGAGGAGTCCGATCATAACGAGCACCGCACCCTTCCGATCGCTCGCACCGCTGAGGTTTGTGACAAGGTCGTCAAGCATCTCGACCGCCTCGTTTCCGACAATTCTTATGTCGGCGACACTCTGAGGAGGCGCCCCAAGGCTCGGCCGCGGTACTTGATCTGCGTCAGTCATTCGATCCTCCAGGACGCTTACGTCACATGATAGTACGGCACGGTCGAACGCCCTTGTCACGACTTCTGGTGGGAGCACAGCACTTCTCTTGAGCGCGGATCGAGGGTTCACACCCCGCCCCAACCCTGATCCTCCAGCACGTGGCACCTCCGGACTACCGATCATCGGCATGAGCGGATGCTCAACCGCTGCTCTACCGGGCAAGGCACGGGTCGCCTGCTGGGTAGGCTCACTGGCAACGAATCACATGGGGCCTTCACTTGGAGCAACCATTCCCCACGCATTCCCCACGACAAGGAGTCCACGATGGCGATCAGCAACCATCACGCCTTGTCAGAAGCCACTTGCATCAGCCGAGCGTGGAGGTTCAAGTCCTCTCTCGGACACCCCTTAAAACCCCTAGTCAGAGCGGGTTTGACTAGGGGTTTCGCTATCCGCATGCAAGATATGTGCAAGATTGCTCGGCGCTCTGGGGCACGGCGACATGCCAGCGTTGCGGCATCCGGCACGACGCCCATGGATGTTGCGTGCTGCCAGGCGTCCAAGTAGCGCAGGACGCTCGATCGCGTGCACGCGCAATAGATTGGGCCGCGGAGGAACGAGTTTTCGCCATGTCTGCCCGGCCACGTCCTTCGGCGCTGACCTCCAGCGGTGCGCCACGACGGCCCGTCCTGCGTGCGACCCGGGGCACCGGCCGCGAGATCATCACGGTCTGTTCCGACGGCTCGCTGAGGCGTGCGGCCCGGCCCCAGTCGTACCACGCGCGCGGGGGTACCCCATGACTGGTACGACCGTGAGGTCGCTCTGATCAGCAGAACACCTCATGACTAGGCGTTTCACCTTCACTTCTGCAGGCAGGTGCTGCTGGAAGCCGCTGAGACCCCGGACGACCTCCGAGTGCCACCGGGCAACCGGGCTCAAGGCTTCTGCGGGGAGATCGGCGGCCAGCACAGCTCAGTCGTCGACTGCCGTCATGCGTATCGAGATGAGAAGGCCGGGGATCTCTGCGCCGAGCTTTGCCGCATAGCGGACGGGT
Organism: uncultured Micropruina sp.; assembly: GCA_937863965.1. Classification (GTDB taxonomy): domain Bacteria; phylum Actinomycetota; class Actinomycetes; order Propionibacteriales; family Propionibacteriaceae; genus Micropruina. The sequence continues at coordinate 4,983 of CALMIQ010000433.1, read as the reverse complement.
GGGTCTGAAGGGAACCAGCGGGCGTACTCCTCGTTCATGCCATCGAAGTCGCCAGGATTCGTGAGTAGCACGCCGACCTCGACCACGTCGTCGAGGCTCGCACCCGCCGCATGCAGGATGGCCTCGCAGTTGGTGAGGGCCTGGCGGGTTTGCTCTTGGATGCCGCCGCCGGCCAAAGCGCGGGTTCGCGGGTCGATGCCGGTCGTCCCAGAGATGTAGATATGTGACCCTGCCCTCACACCTTGGCTGAAGAGCGGAGAAGTTGGGGCGTTCGGGGTGGAGATGATCTCGCGCGGCATGGGCCCTCCTCGGTCGCCAAGATCCTATTCCCCACATCGACGAGGTCGCCCGAACCCGTCTCCGCGGGACAGATGAGCTAGGTTCCGGAGGGCTCCGGTACCTGGACGGCCGGACGGGCCCCTGAGAGCAACAACGCCGTGTCGATCCTCGAGGACGTCCAGCTGCCGCCCGAGCAAGGCATTCGTGCCGGGTTCCGACATGACCGGCGGTCTACCATCGATCGTGACCGGACCAAGGAGGCCCCGCCGTGATCACTCCCTACATCTGCGTCGCGGACGCCCGGGCTGCCATCGACTGGTACTGCAGGATCTTCGCTGGCAGCGTGACCGTCGAACCGATCGTGATGGACGACGGGCGCGTGGGACACGCCGAGGTCCGCCTCGTCGACGGCAGCAGGATCATGATGTCGGAGTCCTTCCCCGACTACGGCGTCGAGCCGCCCGATTCGGGTCGCGGCACGCCGGTGTCGCTACACCTGCGGGTGAACGACGTGGGGGCAGTCGCGGATGCGGCCAAGGTCGCGGGAGCCACGATCGACCGCGGGCCTACGACCGACGAGCACGGCACCCGGGTCACCCTGCACGACCCGTTCGGCCACCGCTGGATGCTGAACGATCACGATTGACCCCGAGGCGCGGTGGACTCCTCAGCAGCGCCGTCCGCCGAACTGCCGCGGCGGGGCGGGCGTTTCGGGCCGGTGGGGTTCAGGGCACGGGGAAGTCTTGGGGAGGTCCTTCTCCAGTAGTCCCGTCGACCTGCTCGCGGAGCAGGTCGGCGTGCCCGGTATGGCGGGCATACTCCTCGATCATGTCCGCCAGCAACCTACGCAGGCTCATCCCGTTTGGCGTCGTTTGCTCCAGTCCACCGCGGGACAGTGCCTCGGTCAGCGCGCCGCGGGAGCGGCGCACGGTGTCCGCCCAGAGCGCACGCAGCGCATCGGGGGTGTCATCGGCCGCCGTGGTCCAGGCCCAGTCCTCCCAGTCGTTGTCGAGGTCCAGTTGGTCGAACGGCGACCTGAACGGACGCCTGGCGAGCCTGTGCTGGAAGTACAGCTCCTCGACCCACGCCAGGTGTTTGAGTAGGCCTCCCAGCGTGATCGACGACGCACCGAGCCGCAGACGCAGACCCTCGGCGCCCACCTCGGCGCACTTCCACGCGAACGTCCGCCGGTTGCGTTCCAGGGTGATCACGGCCGTGTCGACCTCGTCGCCGCGCATGAACCTCTCGATGTCCCACTCTGGTGGCCGGCCAGGCGTGAAGCCGAAGGTGGTACTCGTCATGCAAGCAACCATAGGCATGGCCTCTGGGACCGGCGGCGTCTGACCGGCAGGCATCTGACAGGCGAAGCTCCCCGGGCAGATCCGCACACGCTGACAGCCGCACCGAACCGGATGTCGGATGCGCCAACCCGCGCTCACACGTTGGCAGAATGTGGCAATGACAACCGTCCGGGGAATCGTGACACGATGGTTGGACGATCACCGTCCAAGACCCGTGATCTGAGCGCGGCATCCATGAGGCGGCATCTCGCCGGCTCCGGCGTGACGAGGTCACCGCGCTCTCGGCGGCGGCTCGGGATCGCTATGCCGACCTGCTCGACCGCCTTGGCCGGTGATCGAGTACCTCACCCTGGAAGACGTCCTCGGCCCGATGGAGGATCTTGGCGTAGGACCGATCGGGGACATCGGGCTGCTCGACTTCGCCGTGCACCGACCACGAGTCAGCGTGTTCGGAGATGACGCCTGCCGGCACGAGCTCGGGTCGCCGACGGGAGTTCCTTGGAGCCATGATGAGACCTCCTGATGGAACGGAGCGCCAATGGGCAGACCAACGCTGTTCCTGACCGTCGGCCTGCCAGGCACGGGCAAGACCACAGCGGCGCGGCGGATCGAAGTCGAGGCGAGGGCACTTCGTCTCACCAAGGACGAGTGGATGAAGGCCCTGTACGGGTCGACGAACCCGCGGCACGCGTCTGACGTGATCGAAGGACGGCTGATCGAGATCGGACTGCGGGCTCTCGAACTCGGCATCAACGTTGTCATCGACTACGGCCTCTGGGGTCGAGACGAGCGCTCCGCCCTGCGGCAGGCTGCCACCGACCTCGGTGCGGCCGTCGAGATGCACTACTTCGAACTTGCACCCTCCGAGCAACGCAGGAGACTCGACCAACGCCAGGCGGAGCAGCCGCACACCACCTGGCACATGTCCGACGAGGAGCTCGCCGAATGGGCTGCCATGATCAGCATCCCCACGCCCGGCGAACTCGACGGCACCGAACCCATCGATGAACCCCCGCCTGGATTCTCGACCTGGGCGCGGTGGCGCCGGCACCGCTGGCCCGCTTCGCTCTCGTGATGTGCTCAGCAGGATCGCCCACCCGCTGCGTGCGGCAGATCCGTACGTTGACCATGCAGCCCCGCGTCGGCGCAGATCCGGCGAACGCTCGCGTTTGGCGGTGCTGGGAGCAGGCTGGAAGGATCGGCCGATGGACACGGCTCACCACGTGTGGAACCGCGCCGCCATGGCAGGCGGGGGTAGGGAACCTCGCGAGGGCGACAGTGTGCTGGCTGTGCACAGTATGGCCATGAGTGGCGGGCTTCTGAACGCGGTGGAGGAGCTGTCTCCAGAGCAGCTGGACGCAGCTGAGGCGGGTTTCCGTTGGCTCCGACTCGGAGCGGCTGCGGATGTCCTCGCGATGGTGCGACGAGAGGTCCAGACGGGCGCGCTGGACGACGAGGACCGTGCGGAGGCGCTGGAGACGCGCGCTGACACTGACTATGCGCTGGTCATACCGACCGATCAGACGATTGTCGATGCCTTCGGGGGCCTGCTTGCTGAAGTACCCACCGCCTTCGCCCCGATCTAGGTCAGAGGATCCGGGGGCTCGGGCTGGACGGTCGATCCATCTCACCGGTCGGGACGCCGCTCTGCGCGGCAGGACAACGGCGGAGTTGGTTGACTTCGACCTCTGCGACCCGGCGCATGAGCTACAGAACGTACTCGCGGACGTCACGCTGGCTTTCGCGATGGGCGCTCTTGGGTGCCCTCCTAGGCTGTCCATCGTGACCATGAGCCACGCGAGGTACCTCCGGGGTGTCGGTGCCTTCGGGCTGGTGTTCATGCTGGCTAGCGGGTTTCTCCGGTTCGTGGGGTTTGGCGTAGCCGCTGGTCCGTTCGTGATCCGTTGGCACACTACTTCGGGCTGGCAGCACTATTTGCCTTCGCGGTGATGGCGATCCTCGCTACCCGACGGTGGGTGCAGGTTCTCGGCGTGGCGGGTCTCGTCGCGCTCCTGAGTATCTGCATGGTCGCCGGGTGTGCCCTGCTTCTTTCTGGCGCGTTGCCGTCCCTGCCGACGCGGCGCATCGAAGCCCCTGGTGGTCAGCCGTACTCGGTGGTGGTTCGCGAGTCTCGCGACTGGATCGACCCGCTGTACGACATCAGCGTCGACAGCTCCTGGCCAGTAGGTCTCAGTTGGTCGGTTGGGTGCGTGAATGGTGACTACCAGGATCTCGTCGATCTAGCCTGGCGCTCGCCCACTGAACTCGCCGTGACGGTGGACTCAGGCGACGGTGACCAGGTCGTTGTCGTCTCCGTGTCAAAGACGACTGGACGAATAGTGAGTCGAGTTCCGGCCGAACTCCACTCCTGCTGATGAGCCCGAGAACGAGACCCAAGCTCGTGGGGTGCGCCCGCGCCCACCGCTGATGAGCGGGCGTCCGGGCGACTCTGTCGGCCCGATCAGGCTTTGCGGGTTGCACGGCAACCGAGAGGTCAATGCGCGTGCCATCACGTCGACGTCCAACTCGATGGTGCCGCCGGCGGAGTCGCGGGTAGCCTCGCAATCGCCGCGCTGCGGGACGGCCCATGACTACCTGTCCGCGCGGCGCACCAGCTCCTCGGCGATCCAGCGCGCGGTCTCTCGCGTGCACGTCCCCGGATCGCTGAAGCTGACGGCGAAGATCCCGGTGATCTCGGTCAGCTTCGGGACGCCCTGGAGGCCCAGGATCGCATCGGCCTCCGCCGCATACTCGTCGCGGGGCGCACCACCCGCGATCAGCCCGGCCGGATCGGCCTCGGCCAGAATCCTGATGACTTCGTCCCGCGTGATCGCCATGGCGAGGAGCCTAGAAGACCCGACTCCCTTGGCCACATTCCACGCCGCCGGTCCCAGCCTCGCGATCGAGAGAATCGGGCCGATGACCTCTTGCGGGGGTGAGCAGTGGGGCCGCCGCCCGGCTGGACCCGCCATCGCGGACGTCTCATTGTGAGTACGGTGGCGATGTGGCCACACCATCCTCCGGATCCCTGGAACCCGCATCGCCGCGCCGGACGCCCAAGGACGGCCGCCCGGCATCGTCGGGGATGGGCGACCAGGCCGAGACGGACAGCGAGGACGAGGGCCGCAGCCTCGACCTCGTCCAACGCATGGTCGTATCGCTGCTGGTCAGCGGCGTGATCGCGCTGCCGGCGTCGGTGCTGGCCCTCTACGTCGTGACCAGGGGCAGATTCGAACTGCCCTACGACTCGGTCATCGGGCTGTGGATCATGAGCGGCGTGATCGGGCTGGCCGGCGCGGCGTCCGTACTGCTGCTCAATCGGAAGCGGCCCTATCATCCGCTGGTCGTACTCGGCCTGATACCGATGGTCGTGGCCGCGTTCTGGCTGTTCGGCTGAGCCCCG
>CALMIQ010000432.1 GCA_937863965.1 uncultured Micropruina sp. | reverse complement strand
CGGCGATCGCCCATTCGATGTCCTGGGGGCGCCCGAAGTGCTCCGCGATCCGGCGTCCGACGGCGGCCAGCCGGATCAGGTCGGCGCGTTCGGGAGCGCCGGATGCCGCCTCGTCCACCTGCTGGGTTCCGCCGTCGCGGCGTGATCGGATGATCACCTCGCGGCGTCCGGGCCGGTGTTCGACGACCCGGTCGCCGGCGTCCAGCACGACGTGGTCGGGGGTGACCAGGCCGGAGACGACCGCCTCGCCCAGGCCCGGGTTGGAGTCGATGACGATCCGGTCGCGGGCGCCGGTGACCGGGTCGGCGGTGAACATGACCCCGGCATGGTCGGCCTCGACCATCCGCTGCACCACCACCGCGATCGCCACCCCGCCGGGATCGATGCCGAGCCGCTCGCGGTAGGCGATGGCCCGTTCGGTCCACAGCGACGCCCAGCAGTCGCGGACGGCGTCGATCACCCGCTGCTCGCCGACGACCCCGAGATAGCTGTCCTGCTGGCCGGCGAACGCGGCACCCGGTAGGTCCTCGGCCGTGGCGCTGGACCGCACCGCGACCGGTCCGGCGCCGATCTCCGCATACCGTTCGGCGATCGCCCGGGCGATGTCGTCCGGTACCGGCAGCGCCCGGACGGCGTCCCGGGTCTGCGGGCCGGGGGCTCCCACCGCGCGGCGGTAGGCCGCGGTGGTGACCACGAACCCGCGCGGCACCCGGAAACCCGCCGCCATCAGCTCACCCAGGTTGGCGCCCTTGCCGCCGGCGGTCTCCAGGTCGGCGGCACCGATCCGGGTCAGCGGCACGCATAGCTCGCCGGTCACTAGACCGGGAGCGCCCGGTCCAGGTCGCGCCAGAGGTCCTCGACGTCCTCGAGGCCGACCGAGAGCCGGACGAGTTCCTCGGGCACGGTCTCGGGCTCGGCCGGGATCCGGCGCCGGCGCTCGATCAGCGACTCGACCCCGCCCAGGCTGGTCGCCGGCACCCACAGCCGGACGCCGGTCACCAGTGCCTCGGCCGCCTCGACACCGCCGGCCAACTCGATCGACAGCATGGCGCCGAAGCCGCGCATCTGGCGGGCGGCGAGTTCGTGCCCCGGGTCGTCCGGCAGCCCCGGGTAGCGCACCCGGGCGACCGCGGGATGCGCACGGAGGCGCTGCGCCAGGACGCCCGCGCTGGCCTGCTGCCGCTCCAGCCGGACGGGCAGAGTCCGCAGCCCGCGCAGGGTCAGCCAGGCCTCCATCGGTCCCAGGATCGCCCCGTGCAGCCCGCGGTAGGCGAGGATGGCCTCGATCAGCTCGGGCTCGCGGGCGATCAGCGCCCCGGCCACCACGTCGGAGTGTCCGGCGAGGTACTTGGTGCCCGAATGCATCACTACGCTGGCGCCGAAGTCCAGCGGGTTCTGCAGCAGCGGCGTGGCGAAGGTGTTGTCGATGCCGATCCGGACGCCGAGGTCGGCCGCCGCGGCACCCAGCGTGGCCAGGTCGGCGACCTGCAGCAGCGGGTTGGTGGGAGATTCGAGGATCAGCCAGTCGGCGCCGCGCATCGCGCCGATCACCGTGGTGGTGTCGGCGATGTCCACGCTGGTCAGCTCGAAGCGTCCGGCCGCGGCGAGCTGGTTCGCCATCGTGAGCATCGAGCCGTAGCTGCTGTCGGCCATCACCAGCCGCTGGCCGGGGCGGATCAGGCTGAACAACGCGGCCCCCGCCGCCATCCCGGACGAGAAGCACACCGCCGTGCCGCCCTCCAGCGAGCCCACCGCGTCCTCCAGGGCACGCCAGGTGGCGTTGTTCATCCGTCCGTAGATGCCCGGATCGTTGCCGCCGAACGGCTCCCACGACACGTACGTCGAGGTCAGTTCGACCGGGGGGCTGACCGCCGCGCCCGCGGCGTGCGGGGGGCGTCCGGCGATCACGGCCCGGGTGGCGGCCGACCAGGAGTCCTGGGTCACGACTGTTCCTCTCCAGCGTTGTCGTCCCACCAGCGCAACCCGCGGGTGGCGTACGGGGTCAGCCGGGGTGACGGCTCCCCGACCGGCACATCGACGGTGAACCACTCCTGGCCGGAATGGTGCACCTGCTGCGGCCGGGTGCCGTCCGGCTGCCGCCTGGAACGTACCAGTTCGATCGCGTCCGCCAGCCGGGGGTCCGGGCGGACGCCGTCCAGGGCTCCGGCGCGCCGGACGTGGTCCGGGGTGGTCATGGCGTCACTGTAGCGACGGCCGCTCACGGCAACGCGGCCAGCGTGCCCGCCCAACGGGGACGATCCACCAACGGGCCCGGGTGGTTGCCGGGAGGTGATCAGGCGTGGTTGCATCGATCCCGGTCACAGGAAGAGGAGTTGCGCGTGCGGCAGGTGAGTCTGATCGGGGCACCCACGGATGTCGGGGCCTCCACGCTGGGTTGCCGGCTGGGTCCGCAGGCACTGCGGGTCGCCGGCATCGGTCCCGCGTTGGAGTCGTTCGGCTGCGAGGTGAGGGACGTCGGCGATCTGAGCGGTCCGCCGAACCCGGTGCTGCCCCCGGTGGACGGGTACCGGCACCTGCCCGAGGTGGTGGCCTGGAACCGGGCCGTCTTCGAGGCGGTGGGTTCCGAGCTGGCGGACGGACGGATGCCGATCCTGCTGGGCGGCGACCACTGTCTGGCCATCGGCTCGATCGCCGCCGTCGCCGACCACTGCCGCAGGGCGGGCAAGAAGCTGCGGGTGATCTGGGTGGACGCCCACGCCGACTTCAACACCGCCGAGCTCACCCCGTCGGGGAACATCCACGGCATGCCCGTCGCCTGCCTGACCGGACACGGCCCGGACGAGCTGACCCGGATCGGCGCGCACCACCCGGCGATGACGGCCGACCAGATCCGGCAGATCGGCCTGCGCAGCGTCGACCCCGGCGAGAAGAGGTTCCTGCGTGAGCAGGGCGTCGAGGTGTTCGACATGCGCTACCTGGACGAGATCGGCATGCGGGCGACCATGCAGCGCGCCCTGGCCGGGGTCGGCGAGGACACCCACGTGCATCTCTCGCTCGACCTGGACTTCGTCGATCCGGGGATCGCGCCCGGCGTCGGCACACCGGTCCAGGGCGGCCCCACCTACCGCGAGGTACACCTGTGCATGGAGATGCTGGCCGATTCCGGGCGGCTGGGCTCGATCGACCTGGTGGAGCTCAATCCGGCCCTCGACGTCCGCAACGGGACGGCGCTGCTGGCCGTCGACCTGGTCGAATCCCTGTTCGGCAAGAGCACCCTGCTGAGGTTGCATGAGGACGCCGCCGGCTGAGCTCGCCGAGGACGACTGGCGTCCGGCGGCGCAACGGCACCGGACGCGGGTCGCGGCCTGGACCGAGCCGCACCTGAGCCGCCGTTCCCGCGGCGAGCGGCATCCGGTCGAGGATTTCCTGTGGGAGTACTACTCCTACTCCCCCGCGGCGCTGCGCACCTGGCATCCCGGTTGGGGCGTGGTGCTGACCGGCGACGTCGCCGGGTTCGCCGGCGTCCGCGGCTTCGTCGTGGACGGCGACCGCGCCCGGGTCGACCCGTCCCTGCCCGGACGCCGCGCCGGCCAGCTCCGCTGGATCCGGGACCTACTGGCCGCCACCGAGAGCCGGCCCGCCCGGCTCGGCTGCTTCGGGCTGCACGAGTGGGCGATGGTCTACCGCAGCGGGCCCGGGCAGCTGCGGCACGCCCAGGTGCCGCTGCGGCTCGGCCCGGCGGGCACGGACGCCGTGGTCGAGTCGCACCGGATCGCCTGCACCCACTACGACGCCTACCGGTTCTTCACCCCGGACGCGGCTCCCCTGAACACCCGCCGGCCGACGCTGGAGGCCCGGGTGGCGAACGAGCAACCCGGCTGCCTGCATGCCCAGATGGACGTCTACAAGTGGGCGCACAAGCTGGCGCCGTTCGCCCCCGCCGAACTGGTCGCCGACTGCTTCGCACTGGCCCGGGAGATCCGGGTGCTGGACATGCGCGCCTCCCCCTACGACCTGACCGGATGGGGCTACTCGCCGGTCGCCATCGAAACGGCGTCCGGCAAGGCCGAATACATCGACGCGCAGCGTGCCTTCGGCGAACGGGCGAGCGCGCTGCGGCAGCGGCTGATCGAGGTCTGCGACGCCGTCACGGGCTGAACCGCCGTCGTCATCCCGGCGAACGCCGGGATCTCGCGATCGGGCATCGGGTTCGCCGAGAGCCGATTACCAGATCCCGGGTCGAGCCCGGGATGACGGGTGGTCCCGGGATGGCGGGTCCGCCCGGGATGACGGTTCGGGACGGCCGCGCGTCAGTCGTCCACCCATTCGGCGGCGGCGACGTCGGCCGGCGCGGGTCCCTTGATGTAGCTGGTCGGGGTGAGCGTGCCGGCCCGGGAGACGTTGGTGTCGGCGGCCAGCGCGATGTCGGTGTTCTGGCAGCTGACCCCGATCCAGGTGCCGTCGGCCAGCTTGACCAGGGTGGCGCTGATCACCCCCCGTCGCGGGTCGACCGGTTCGCCCTCGGGGTCGACCTGACCGGACATCTGCCACTGCGCCATCACCACCGCGGCGTCGTCGCCCAAGTACCGCTGGGACACCTTGCTGATGGCCAGCTTGGCGTCGGCGAAGGCGTTCTGGAAGCCGAACCGCTGCGCCTTGACGATCGAGTGCCGGCCCGTCCACCACAGCCCGACGACGTTGACGAAGTCGGCGTCGGCGACGAACAGCTCCCCGATCGCCTCGGCGTCCTTGGCGTCCCAGGCGACCGCATATTCGCGGATCAGATCGGTCGGCTCGGTCAGCGGACGCCTGGCCGGGGACCGTTCCGGGAACGGCAGGTGGGTCAGTTCCGCGGCACGCTTGAGCAGCTTCTTCAACTTGGCCATGGGTCCTACACCATCAACGGGCGCTCGGTGGGCAGGATCGGCTTCGGCAGCCTGGAGGTGCCCTGCAGGTAGGCGTCCACGCCGTTGGCACACGAGCGGCCCTCGGCGATCGCCCAGACGATCAGCGACTGGCCGCGTCCGGCGTCACCGCAGGCGAACACGGCGGGCACCGAGGTCGCGTAGTTCTCGTCCCGCGCCACGTTCCCGCGCGGATCCAGGTCGACGCCCAGCTGCTCGACCAGGCCGGCCCGTTCTGGTCCGACGAAGCCCATCGCCAGCAGCACCAGCTCGGCCGGGATCTCCCGCTCGGTGCCCGGCACCGGCTCGAACCGGCCGCTGTTGAAGACCACCTCCGAGAGCCGCAGCTTCGCCACGTTGCCTCCCGTGTCGCCGACGAACTCGCTGGTCGACACCGAGTAGACCCGGTCGCCGTCCTCCTCGTGGGCCGAGGAGACCCGGAAGATCATCGGATAGGTCGGCCAGGGCTGGTTCGCCGGGCGCTGCTCGGGCGGCATCGGCAGGATCTCCAGCTGGGTGACGGACGCCGCACCCTGCCGGATCGACGTGCCGAGGCAGTCGGCGCCGGTGTCGCCGCCGCCGATGATCACCACGTGCTTGCCGGTGGCGACGATCTGGTCGGGCACCTCCTCGCCGAGCGCGACCCGGTTGGCCTGCGGCAGGAACTCCATCGCCTGATGAATGCCGTTCAGCTCGCGGCCCGGCACCGGCAGATCGCGCGGCACCGTGGAGCCGATGGCCAGCACCACGGCGTCGAAGCGCTCCAGCAGGTCGTCGCCGGACAGGTCGCCCTCCGAACCGATCGCCCGACCGGTCTTGAAGACGGTGCCCTCCAGCCGCATCTGCCGCAGCCGGCGGTCGACGACGGACTTCTCCATCTTGAACTCGGGGATGCCGTAGCGCAGCAGGCCGCCGATGGCGTCCGC
>CALMIQ010000431.1 GCA_937863965.1 uncultured Micropruina sp. | reverse complement strand
TGTCCGGCGGTGTCGACTCGGCTGCGCTGTACCCGCCGAAGAAGTTCTTCGGCGCCGCCCGCAACATCGAGGACGGCGGCTCGCTGACCATCCTGGCCACCGCGCTGATCGAGACCGGTTCGAAGATGGACGAGGTGATCTTCGAGGAGTTCAAGGGCACCGGCAACATGGAGCTGCGGCTCCGCCGTGACCTGGCCGACAAGCGGGTCTTCCCGGCGATCGACGTCGCGGCGTCCGGCACGCGGCGCGAAGAGATGTTGTTCACCCGCGAGGAGCTGCAGATCATCTGGAAGCTGCGCCGCGTGCTGGCCAGCCTGGACCCGCAGGCGGCCCTGGAGACCCTGCTGTCCCGGATGCGCAAGACCGAGTCGAACCGGGAGTTCCTGATCCAGGTGACCCGGACGACGCCGTCCCAGAACTGACGCCGCCGGTAGTCCTCGGGTACCGCCCAAGCACCAAGGCCCTCCCTGACTATCTCTGCCCTCCCGTCGACGGGAGGGCAGAGATGGTTAGGCAGGGCCTTTCCGGTGCGGCTGGTGCCGGGGTTAGGCTGGACGGCTGCCCACGCCCGTCCCGAGGAGGTCCGTCATGCCCGCCACCGACGCACTGACCGAGGCCCGGCGACACCTGACGGACGCCCGTGGGGCGTTGCGCGAGATGCGCGAGCACACGGCGTCCCTGGAGGCGCTGGCCGGGGACCGGTTGTCGGGGGAGTACCTGAAGCAGGCGCTCTACCGGCGGATGATGGCGCTGCGCGACGACCCGGACACCCCGCTGTTCTTCGGTCGGATCGACTACCGCACCGCCGCCGGTGCCGACGAGGACGAGGACTGCTGGATCGGACGCCTGCACGTCACCCGCGAGATGGGCAGCGAACCGATGGTCTACGACTGGCGGGCGCCGGTGTCCCTGCCGTTCTACCGGGCCAGCCGCAGCGAGCCGATGGGGGTGGCGTTGCGCCGCCGGTTCGGCTTCTCCCACGGTGCGCTGACCGCCTTCGAGGACGAGCGACTCACCGACTCGGACGCCGCCGCCGAGTCGTCCTTCGGCCACTCCGACATCCTCGAGTCCGAGATCGAACGCCCCCGCACCGGGCCGATGCGCGACATCGTCGCCACCATCCAACCCGAACAGGACCTGATCGTCCGGGCACCCCTGGAGCAGTCGGTCGTGGTCCAGGGCGCACCGGGCACCGGCAAGACCGCCGTCGGGCTGCACCGCGCCGCCTACCTGTTGTACGCGCACCGCGAGCAGCTCAGCCGCAGCGGGGTGATGGTGGTCGGCCCGAACGCGTCCTTCCTGTCCTACATCGGTGACGTGCTGCCCGCCCTGGGCGAGATCGACGCCGCCCAGGAGACCCTGGAGTCGGTGGTCACCCGATCCGCCGGACGCCCGGTCACCGGCACCGACGCCGCCGCGTCCGCCGTGCTCAAGGGCGATCCGCGGATGGCGGAGGTGCTGCGCCGCGCCGTCTGGGATTCGGTCGCCGAACCCACCGAGACCCTGGTGGTGCCGCGCGGATCGTCCCAGTGGCGGATTCCCGCGCATCGCTGCGCCGCGGTGATCGACGAGCTCCGCGGCCGCGGCGTCCGCTACGCCGCCGGACGCGAGATGCTCGCCCAGCGGCTGGCGCACCAGGTGCTGCTGCGGATGGAGGCGGCCGGCGAGTCGCCGGACGACCGGGTGCAGAACGCGGTCGCCCGGTCGCGTCCGGTGAAGGCGTACGTGGACGCCCACTGGCCGGCGCTGGACGCGGTCAAGCTGGTCTTCCGCCTGGTCAGCGACCCCGACTTCCTGGCCCGGCACGCCGACGGTGTCCTGGACGCCGACGAACGGCACCAGATCCTCATCCCACGCGGACGCGGCGTCCGGGCGCCGCGCAGCGCCGCCGCGTGGCGTCCGAGCCTGGCCGACCTGGTGCTGGTCGACGAGGCCGCCGACCTGCTCAACCGGACGCCGAGCCTCGGCCACGTGATCGTCGACGAGGCGCAGGATCTCTCCGCGATGGGCCTGCGGGCGCTGGGACGCCGGGCCAGCACCGGCTCGGTGACCGTGTTGGGCGATCTGGCCCAGGCCACCACCGCCTACGCCACCACCAGCTGGGCCGACTCCCTGGAGCACCTCGGCAAGCCCGCGAGCACCATCACCGAGCTGGTGGCCGGCTTCCGGGTGCCGCGCTCGGTGATCGAGTTCGCCGCCCGGCTGCTGCCGAGCATCGCCCCATCGCTGACCCCGCCGCACTCGGTCCGCCGGTCCGCCGGCGACCTCCGGATCGTCGCCGGTGGCCCGGACGTCCTGGCGACGGCGGCCGCTGCCGCCCTGCGGCGCGAGGGCACCGTCGGGGTCATCGTCGCCGACGACGGGGTGACCGGGGTGATCGACGCCCTGGACGACGCGGGCATCGAGTTCGGCGTCCTGGGGGAACCCGGCGACGAGGCCTTCGGTCACCGCCTGGACATCGTGCCGGCCGGCCTCGCCAAGGGCCTGGAGTTCGACCAGGTGGTGCTGTTCGAACCCGACGCCATCGTCGCCGCGGAGCCGGACCGCATCACCGGCCTGCGGCGGCTGTATGTGTGCCTGACCAGGGCGGTCAGCGGTCTGCAGGTGGTGCACACCCGCCCCCTGCCGGACGAGCTCGCCACCTGACCGGCGGCATCGATGATCCGGCGACCCGATTGATGCGGGGTACTTCTCCGACTGTCCTCGCGGCGCCGGACGCCGGCACAGTACGACCATGGCCTTCACGGTGATCCTGGACGCCCCGGGCGGCGGCGCCCGACGCCTCGTCCGGGGCGTCCGGATGACCCTCGGCGTGACGCTCCGGGCCCTGGGGTGGGTGGCGGCCGTGCCCGCATTCCTGATGAGTGCGCTGAGCCTGCTGGCGGTGCCCGGCCTGCTGTCCGGTCAGGGGGCGGAGCTGCCTCCCGAGATCGTCGGCTGGTGGTGGCCCGCGCTGTGGACCAGCGTGACCGTCGGCATCGCCGCCACCGCCGCGGGCGCGCGGCTGGTGCGCGGACAGCGCCGGCTGGCGCTGTTCCTGCGCCGGTTCCGCCGGGCCGACACCACCGACATCATCGCCGGGGCCGCCCGTGAGTTCGGCCTGGTGTGGCGACTGGTGACCCTGGACGACCGGGAGGTGCGGGCCGACGGCCTCGGCCGCGCCGCGACCGGTTTCGCCGCCGCGTTCGACCGGACGCACGCACTGGCGGGCCGGGCCGGCCGGATCCGCGACCCCGCCACCGTCGCCGGAGCCGTCGGTGCCCTGCTGATGCTGGGTGCCGTGATCGCGCTGGTCGGCGAGGCCGGCGACGACGATCTGCTGGCCGCCCTGCTCGGCTCCGATGCGGCCGTGCTGCCCACCGTCCTGGACTGGACCCGGCCGGTCGACGCGCCCTGGATCCTCGCCTTCCGGGTGGGTGCCGTGTCCGCAGGCGCCGGGCTCCTCGGCTGGGCCATCGTGGTGCTGGCCGTCCTGCCGGCCTCCGCCTTCGGCGTCTTCGAACCCGTCCGGCAGGCCATCACCGCCGCCGAGGCGCACAAGGTGCTCGCCATCGGGGACCGGGCCGCCATCGGCACGACGGGCCACCGGATCAGCCGGCAGAGCGCCAAGCTGCTCAGTCCGCGGCTGTTCGTGATCCGGGTCGACTCGTCGGTCTGGCGGGAGGCCGTGCTGGCATTCGCGGACGCCGCCGCGGTGCCGTTGATCGATGTCACCGAGCCGAGCGATCACGTGCTGTGGGAGCTCCAGGAGCTGGTTCGCCGCCACGGTGACCGGGTGGTCCTGGTCGGCGAGCTGCAGCAGCTGGGCCGGATGTTCGACCGGCCGCGACCCGGGACGCCCGAGGCCCGGCTGCTGCGGCTGCTGGACGGGCGGCAGGTGCTGGGCTACACCACCGATCCGGCCGGCCGCGACCGTTTCGCCCGGGCGTTGCGGGTCACGCTGGATCGCCACGCCGGATTGCAGCCCGCGGTACGGGCCCGCTGACGTCCCGCTCCACTCACCGGGCCCGGACGACCCGGCCCTCGTCCCAGACCGGCTCGCCGGCCTCGTACACCGAGCCGTCCGCGCCGAACACCAGGAACCGGTCGAACCGGCGGGCGAACCAGCGGTCATGGGTGACGGCGATCACGGTGCCGTCGAAGGCGTCCAACCCGGCCTCCAACGCCTCGGCGGATTCCAGGTCGAGGTTGTCCGTCGGCTCGTCGAGCAGCAACAGGGTGGCCCCGGCCAGCTGTAGCAGCAGGATCTGCAGCCGCGCCTGCTGGCCGCCCGACAGCGTCTCGTACCGCTGCTCGGCGGCCCGGGCCAGCTCGTAGCGGTCCAGCGCCCGGGACGCCGGCTCGCGCCCCATGCCCTCGCGATGGTCGTCGCCGCGGTGCAGGATCTCCAGCAGCGTCCGGCCGGTCAGCTCCGGGTGCGCGTTGGTCTGGGCGAACCGGCCCGGGCGCACCCGGGCGCCCAACCGGGCCACGCCGGTGAACCGGACCGGTTCGATCAGGGCGGCGTCCACCGAGGTGTTGCCCGGCTCGGGCGACGATCCGCCGCGCGCCAGCAAGCGCAGGAAGTGCGATTTGCCCGAGCCGTTCGACCCGAGCACCGCGACCCGGTCGCCGTACCAGATCTCGGTGTCGAAGGGCCGCATCAGGCCGGTCAGTTCCAGGGCCTCGACCACCACCGCCCGGCGGCCCGTGCGCCCGCCGGTCAGCCGCATCGACACCTCCTGGCGCAGCGGCACCGCCTGCGGCGGCCCCGCCTGCTCGAACCGTGCCAGCCGGGTCTGCGCCGCGTGGTAACGCGACGACATGTCCGAGTTGTAGGCCGCCTTCTGCTTGTACATCAGCATCAGCGCGCGCAGCTTGGCGTGCTCCTCGTCCCAACGCCGCCGCAGCTCCTCGAAACGGGCGAAGCGCTCGCGGCGGGCCGCGGCGAAGGTCGCGAACCCCGCCCCGTGCACCCACAGCGTGTTGCCGGCCGCACCCAGTTCGAGCGCGGCGATCTGGGTGGCCGCGCGGGCCAGCAGTTCTCGGTCGTGGCTGACCAGCAGCACAGTCTTGGGCGTCGCCCGCAACTGCTCCTCCAGCCAGCGCTTGCCCGGGACGTCCAGGTAGTTGTCGGGCTCGTCGAGCAGCAACACCTCGTCCGGCCCGCGCAGCAGCACCTCCAGCGCCAGCCGCTTCTGCTCCCCACCCGACAGGGTCGTCACCTCCCGCCACTTGGCGGCCTCGTAGCCGATGCCGAGCGCGGCCTGGCAGCAGGCGTCGAAGACCACCTCCTGGTCGTAGCCGCCTGCGTCGGCGTACTCGGCCAGCGCATGCGCGTAGGCCAGCTGCACCGGCTCGGCGTCGTCGTCCATCAGGGCGAGTTCGAGGGCGTCCACGGCGGCCGCCGCGGCCGCGATCCGCTCCGGCGAGAGCGCGAACAGCAGGTCGCGGACGTTGCTGGAGTCGCGGAGGCTGCCGATGAACTGCCGCATCACGCCGAGCCCGCCGGAGCGGGAGATCGAGCCGTCGCCGGGTTGCAGGTCGCCGGCGACGATCCGCAGCAGGGTGGTCTTGCCGGCGCCGTTCGCGCCGACCAGTGCGACCACGGCGCCGTCGGCGACCCGGAAGGAGATGTCGCGCAGCAGCGGACGCCCGTCCGGCAGGTCGAAACCGACCCCCGACAGCTCCACGTGACCCATGGGCCACGACCCTATCCGGCCGGGAATGAATCCACGCAGCACGACGTTTTGCCGTTGTCCAGCCCGATCGGGCAGAATGGACGGTCGTTGCCGGTTCACGCCACGGGCCCGATCCGCCCCACTTCCATCCAGGCGACCCGGCACAGAATGAGGAGCTCGATCATGAAGCAGGGAATTCATCCCGACTACCAGCTGACCCAGGTGAGCTGCACCTGCGGCAACACCTTCACCACCCGCAGCACCGCCAAGAACGGCATCATCCACGCCGAGGTCTGCGCGGCCTGCCACCCGTTCTACACCGGCAAGCAGAAGATCCTCGACACCGGCGGCCGCGTTGCCCGGTTCGAGCGCCGCTACGCCAAGAAGCCGGCCGGCAAGAAGTAGCTCGCACCAGCGCCGGAGTCCCGACGGGACTCCGGCGTTTCGTCGTCCCACCACACCTCAGGGAGGCCCGATGTTCGAGGCGGCCGACGGCCTGCGGGCCGAGTTCGCCGAGCTGGAGCGCCGGCTCGCCGACCCGGCCACCCACACCGATCTGGCCCTGGTCCGCAGGACCGGACGCCGCTACGCCGAGCTCACCCCGATCGTGAAGGGTCTGGCCGACTACGACCGGCTCAGCGGCGACCTGGCCGCCGCCCGCGAACTGGCGCAGGACGACCCGTCGTTCGCCGACGAGGCCGAGAGCCTGAGCGCCCAGCTGGACGAGGTGACCGCCAAGCTCACCGCCCTGCTGGCCCCCCGCGACCCGCACGACTCCTCCGACGCGCTGATGGAGATCAAGTCCGGCGAGGGCGGTGAGGAGTCGGCGCTGTTCGCCGCCGACCTGTTCCGGATGTACAGCCGCTACGCCGAGGCCCGCGGCTGGGCCGTCGAGGTGCTGGACAGCCAGGAGACCGACCTGGGCGGCTTCAAGTCGATCACGCTGGCGGTCAAGGCCCGGGGCACCGATCCCGACGACTTCCCCTACGGCGTGCTGAAGTTCGAGGGCGGCGTGCACCGCGTCCAGCGGGTGCCGGTCACCGAGACCCAGGGCCGGGTGCACACCTCCGCCGCCGGCGTCCTGGTGATGCCGGACGCCGAGGAGACCGAGGTCGACATCGACCCCGACGACCTGCGGATCGACGTCTACCGCAGCTCCGGCCCGGGCGGGCAGGGCGTCAACACCACCGACTCGGCGGTCCGGATCACCCACCTGCCGACCGGCATCGTGGTGAGCTGCCAGAACGAGCGTTCGCAGCTGCAGAACAAGGAGTCGGCGATGCGGATGCTGCGGGCCCGGCTGGTCGCCGCCGCGCAAGAGCAGGCCGCCGCCGAGGCGTCCGCGGCCCGGCGCTCGCAGGTGCGCACCGTCGACCGCTCCGAACGGATCCGCACCTACAACTTCGGCGAGAACCGGATCGCCGACCACCGGATCGGCTACAAGGCCTACAACCTCGACTCGGTGCTGGCCGGCAACCTGGGCGGGGTGATCGAGGCGCTGCAGGCCGCCGACCTGGCCGAACGCCTCGAGGGCATCGGATGACCTCGGTCGGCCAGACCCTGCGGACGGCCGCCCGCCGGGTCCCGGACGCCGACGCCCGGCTGCTGCTGGCCCACACGCTCGGCGTCCCGGCGACCCGGTTGCTCACCCTCGGCGAGCTGGACGCCGACGCCCTGGCCCGGTTCGAGGAGCTGCTGGCCCGGCGCGAGACGGGCGTCCCCGTCCAGTACCTGACCGGCACGGCACCCTTCCGGCACGTCGAGGTGGCGGTCGGGCCGGGGGTGTTCATCCCGCGCCCGGAGACCGAGGTGATGACCGGCTGGGCGCTGGAACGGCT
>CALMIQ010000430.1 GCA_937863965.1 uncultured Micropruina sp. | reverse complement strand
CGACCGAAGTTGAGGAGCGTAGCGACGATACGATGGCGCCATGCAGGTCCACGAGTTCGCGCAGCCCTATCTCGCCGCGGGCTCCGGCGAGGTCGGCGTGCTCTTCCTGCACGGCTTCACCGCGTCCCCCTGGACGCTGCGCGCCTGGGCCTCCCGGACGGCCGAGGCCGGCTACCGGGTGTCGGTGCCGCGGCTGCCCGGCCATGGCACCAGCTGGCGCGAGTTGGAGATCACCGACGGCCGGGACTGGTACGCCGGGGCCGAGCGGGCGTTCCTCGACCTGCGCGCGCAATGCTCGACGGTCTTCGTCGCCGGCCTGTCGATGGGCGGCGCGCTGGCCCTGCGGCTGGCCGAGCACCACGCCGACGAGATCGCCGGACTGGTCCTGGTGAACCCCGCCCTGGTCGGCCACCCGCGGCTCGGGCTGGTGCCGCTGGCCAAGCATCTGATCCGCACCACCGACAGCATCGGCAGCAGCATCAGCAAGCCCGACGTCACCGAGCACAGCTATCCGCGGACGCCGCTGAAGGCGGTGCACGCGATGATGCGGCTGTGGGCCGACGTCCGGGCCCGGCTCGACCTGGTCCACTGCCCGATCCTGCTGCTGCGGTCGGACGCCGACGACGTCGTCCCCGCCATCTCCCGGGACATCGTGCTCCGCCAGGTGTCCTCGGAGCAGATCACGGAGGTGGCGCTGCCCGACAGCCGGCACGTCGCGCCGCTCGACCACGACGCCGAGCTGATCGTCGCGAGCACGCTGGAATTCCTGGCCAGCCACGTCCGCCGATGAACCGCAACGAGTCCGAGGACGCCCGGTTCGAAGCGCTGATGGCCCGCGAGTTCCCGCTCGGGCTGGTGCCGGCCGAGGGCGGGCGGCACCCGTCCGAGGAGCCCGAGCCGCCGGTCACCTCGACGCAGGACGCGCCGGCCGCGCCGTCCCCCGATGAGGCGTTGGCCACCGACTTCCGCAGCTGGGCGCCGCCGGAGGAGGCGGGGGAGGAGTTCGTCCCGCCTCCGGCGCCACCGGCCCGGCGCTGGAGCGCCGCGGGCATCGCGGGTACGGCGCTGGTCGTGCTGCCGCTGGTGCTGGTGGTGGCCACCGGCTTCGGCCTTCGGCTCCCGATGCTGGTCTCGGTGCTGACCGGCGCCGGCTTCTTCCTCGGGGTGTGGCTGCTGCTGCACCGGCTGCGGCAACGGCCGCCGATCGACGGCGACGGCGCGGTCGTCTAGCGGCCGGCTAGCCGGGTCCGTCCAGAGCCGCCAGCGCGGCCCGGTACCAGTCGAGCACGGTCGCGTCCTCGACCGTCGCACCCCCGGACGTGCGGGCGTCCGCCTCGTCCAGCACCGCCGGCCAACCCAGCCGGCCGACCATCGCCTGCACCGCCACCTGCGCCAGCGCGTAGGAGGCCGGCCGGGCGTCGGCGACGTCCGGCAGGGCCCGCGGGACGCCGTCGGCGACGGCGTCCGCGGCGAGTCGTCGGTTGGTCGCGGCGACCTGCGGATACGCGGCCGCGGTGAAGGCCTCGGCGATCCCCTCCAGCAGCCAGCCGGGGGTTCCGGTCAGCCGGGGCGACCGCATCCAGGCATGCACCGCCTCATGGGCGATCAGCGCCCGATCGTCGGCGGACTTCTGCCGAAGGGTCGGGTTCAGCACCACCCGGACGCCGTCGCTGTCCGGCGTGCCGGGCACCACGGTGACCGCCCCGGTGCGATCGGCGCCCCGTCCGGCGTAGGCGGCGAAGCCGGCCAGGCCGTCCGGCACCAGCACCACGACCGGCTCCACCCAGTTCCGGCCGGGCGGAACGACCCGGGTCAGCGCCGCGAGCCCGGCCTCGGCCGCCCGTGACCAACGGCTCAACTGCCCGGCGGCGCTCGCCGCCACGACGAGGCGCGGGGCGGAATGCACCCCGAGCGGCTCCCCCAGCCACTCGGTGCCGGACGTCGCCGCGGTGAGATTCGCGATCCGTCCGTTGACCCGATCGAGGTTCGCCTCGCTGATCACCCGCGGCTCGCCGGGCAGGCGCCAGGCGACCCGCAGCCTGCCGGTGGGGGTGGCGGTGATGCTGGCGGGGGTCTGCGAGAGGGTGGCGAACATCCGGCGTCCGAGCGCCTGGGCACCCGGCTGGGACGCGAAGCCGGCCAGGAATCCCGCTTCGTCCTCAGCGGCGAGTCGTTCGGTCAGCGTCCGGGCCAGCTCACCGATACCGGACGCGGTCGTGCCGGGTGGCGTGGCGCAGGCGCCGAGCAGGAGCGCCGGTGCGGCGATCAGCAGGCTGCGGCGGTCAACCGACGACGCGGCGGGCACCCTGATAGGCGGGGTAGGAGGACAGCTTGGTGATCTCCAGGTCGTTGCGCGGGTTGCGCGCGTGCACGAACAGGCCGTTGCCCATGTACATGCCGACGTGGTGGACCGGGTTGTAGAAGAACAGCAGGTCGCCCGGCTTGAGCTGGTCGCGCGCGATCGGACGACCCATCCGGAACTGGGCCCGCGACGAGTGCGGCAGCGAGATGCCCACCGAGCGGTACGCCGCCAGCATCAGGCCCGAGCAGTCGAAGGAGTTGGGCCCCTCGGCGCCCCACACGTACTGGCCGGTCGGCACCTTGGACACCGCGTATTTCACGGCGCGCAGCGCCCGGGAATCGGCCGAGCCGCTGTCGATCAGGGCGTCGGCGTCGCCGGCGTCCTCGCTCGACGCCGCCTCGTCGGCGTTCAGCCGCTGGCGCTCCTGCTCGGTCAGCTGATCGATCAGCGCCTGACCCTCGCGGATCTTCTGCTCGATCTGATCCTGCAACGCGGCCAGGCGGCGCTCTTCGGCGGCCATCGTGGTCACCTGATCGCGGGCGGCCCGCTGCAAATCGGCGAGGTTGGCCTGCTCGGCCTGGTAGTCCTGCAGCAGGGAGTTCATGTTCTGGTCGACCTTGCCCATCGTGGACATGTCGGCCAGGAAAGAATCCGGGTCGGGCGAGGTGACCAGCTGGATGGTGATGTCGACACCCCGGGTCTGGAAGTGGCTGATCGCGACCTGCTGAGCCTGCTTGCGCAGTCCGTCCACCTTGCGCTGCTGGGCCGCGATGTCGGCGTTCAGCGTGTCGACCTTGGTCTTGCCCTGGGCCAGCTGCAGCTTGATCTCGGACCACTGCTCGCCGATCTCGCTCTGCTGCTGCTCGATCTTGGCCAGCTTCTCCTTGGCCTCGTCGAGCGCGGGGTCGGCGGACGCCGGCCGCGCGGTCGGCCCGGCGAGCACCACCGCCGCACTGCACAGCGCCACCAGGCTGCCGCGAACCAGCGCACGCAGACGCACCATCGCCTCCTGACGATCGGGAGTGTGGGTCACTGCGGGGAAGCCAGCGGACCAGAGTCGGAAAAATGCTAGACGACGTCGGCATCGGAGACAAACCACTGCTCGCCGGACTCGGGTGGCACCGGCCGCGATACCGCCCTGACCAGGCGCAACGGCGGCAACAACCCTTGGGCGGTCATCGCCCGCAGCGCGCTCACCTCATCGGAGTCGAGCTCGACCACGCCGTCGTCGGCGCCCAGCAGCGCCGTCACCATGCAATCGCCACAGGCGGGACCGCGCACCGCGCAGGTTCCGCAATCGATCCTCAGCATGTCCATGACCGCAGTGTGCTGACCGCCTCCGACACTTTTCGTCCCGTCGCTCCGGCGACGTCCCCACCGTCCCGGCGAACCACCCCGATCGTCACCCCGGCGAACCCGGGAGGCCTCGCCGAAACCGTCAGTGCCGGCCCCTAGCGTCCCGGGCATGACCTCCCTGCCGAGCCAGCCGACCTTCGACGACCTGGGCACCCCGCTGTCGCTGGTGACGTTCTGCGTGGTCGATCTGGAGACCACCGGCGGCGGGGTGGACGACCGGGTCACCGAGATCGGGGCGGTCAAGGTCCGCGGCGGCGAGCTGATCGGCGAGTTCCAGACCCTGGTGAACCCGAACACCCACATTCCCGGCCTGATCGCGGTGCTCACCGGGATCACCGACACGATGGTCGCCGACGCGCCGCGGCTGGGCGCCGTGCTGCCCAGCTTCCTGGAATTCGCCGCGGGTTGCGTGCTGGTGGCGCACAACGCGGGCTTCGACGTCGGCTTCCTGAAGCGGGCCTGCGCCGCGCACGACTACGCCTGGCCGAATCCGCCGGTGGTCGACACCGTTGCCCTGGCTCGGCAGGCCCTGCTGCGCGACGAGGTGCGCAATCACAAGCTGGCCACGCTGGCGCAGCACTTCCGCGCCGAGACCACGCCCAACCACCGGGCGCTGACCGATGCCCGGGCGACCGTGTCGGTGCTGCACGGGCTGCTGGAACGGGTCGGCAACCTGGGCGTGCACACCGTCGAGGACCTGCTCGAGTTCACCCGCCGGGTCTCCCCGCAGCGGCGCGCCAAGCGCACCTGGGCCGCCGGCCTGCCGAAGGCGCCCGGGGTGTACTGGTTCGTCGCCGACGGACGCGACCGGGCCGGCCTCCCCCGGCGTCAGGTGCTCTACGTGGGCAAGAGCCGCAACCTGCAGGCCCGGGTGCGCAGCTACTTCACCGCCGCCGAGACCCGCCCGCGGATGGACGAGATGGTGCGGGTGTCCACCGGGGTGGAGCACCTGGTCTGCAGCACCGAGTTGGAGGCCGAGGTGCTCGAACTCCGGCTGATCGCCGCCCACGCGCCGCGGTACAACCGGCGTTCCAAGTTCCCCGAGCGGCAGCTGTGGCTGAAGCTGACCCGCGAGCCGTACCCACGGCTGTCGATCGTGCGGCAATGCCTGCCCGACGGCGCCGACTACTTCGGCCCGTTCAACCGGCGCGGCACGGTCGAGGCGGTCCAGGCCGCCCTCTACGACGCGTTCCCGATCCGGCAGTGCACGACCCGGCTGTCGGCCAGGCGGCCGTCTGGTTCCTGCGCGCTGGCCGAGCTGGGCCGCTGCTGCGCACCCTGCCAGCTCACCGTGACCGTCGAGCAGTACGGCGAGCTGGTCGAGCGGCTGCGGGCCAGCCTGTCCAGCGACATCCGGCCGGTGCTGCAGGCCGCGCGGGGACGGCTCTCCACCCTGATCGCGCGGCAGCGCTTCGAGGACGCGGCGGTGGTCACCGGACGCCTGTCCGACTTCGCCCGCAGCGCCCTGCGGCACCACCGGGTGGCGAGCCTGGCCGGGTGTCCGCAGATCGTGGCCGCCTTCCGCGACCGAGCCGACTGGGAGATCCACGTCGTCCGCTACGGCCGGCTGGCCGGGGCCGCCCGGTCCAGGCCCGGCGACGTGCCGCAGGCGGTGGCGCGGGCGGCGGTCGCGGCGGCGGAACGGGTGCAAGCCCCGGTGGGCCCGCAGCCGGCGGCGACCACCGAGGAGACCGAACGGATCGCGGGCTGGCTGGAGCGCCCCGGCGTCCGGCTGATCGAGATCGACGGCGAGTGGAGCTGGCCGCTGCACATCGGGCTGGCCGAGGGTGACCTGGCCCGGCATGCACTGCCCCCGGCGGTGGCCCGGGAAGCGGTCTAGACTCCGGCCATGATCACCGCGATTGTCTTCGTCGAGGCCGACGTCGCCCGGATCCCCGAGGTCGCCACCCAGATCGCCGACCTGGACGGCGTCTCCGAGGTGTACTCGGTGACCGGCGGCATCGACCTGATCGCCCTGATCCGGGTGCGGTCGATCGATCGGGTGGCCGAGGTGGTCGCCGAGCGGCTGAACCGGGTGCCCGGCGTGCTCGGCACCGAGACCCACATCGCCTTCCGGGCCTACTCCTCGCACGATCTGGAGGCGGCGTTCTCGCTGGGGGCCGAGTGAGCGGCCGGCTCACCGACCGCACCCTGTGGCGCCTGCTGATCGCGGCGTGCCTCGTCCTGCTCGCGGCGATCGGGTTCGCCGTCTGGCTCAACGCCGCGCCGCCGCTGAGCCCCGTGCCGGCGACGTCCAGCGCACGGGCCTGACCGGCCCGCGCACGCGCAGCGGCCGGGCGTCAGTCGATGGTGACCGACTCGATCACCACCGGCTCGACCGGACGGTCGCCGTACCCGGTGCGGACCCGCGCGATCTCGTCGACGACCTTCCGGCTGGCCTCGTCGGTGACCTCGCCGAAGATGGTGTGCCGGCGGTTGAGGTGCGGCGTGGGCACCACGGTGATGAAGAACTGGGAGCCGTTCGTCCCGGGGCCGGCGTTGGCCATCGCCAGCAGGTAGGGCCGGTCGAAGATCAGCTCGGGGTGGAACTCGTCGGCGAAGGTGTAGCCGGGACCGCCGCGTCCGCTGCCCTGGGGGCAGCCGCCCTGGATCATGAAGCCGTCGATGATCCGGTGGAAGGTGAGCCCGTCGTAGAAGTTCCCGGTCGTGCGGGTGCCGGACTCCGGGTCGAGGTATTCCTGGGCCCCACTGGCCAGGCCGACGAAGTTGGCGACCGTCTTGGGGGCCTGATCCTCGAACAGGTCGATGACGACATCGCCATGGTTGGTGTGCAGGGTGGCGGTCTGGGCCACGGTCATTGTCCTTTCCTCGGGCGGCGGCCACAGCGCCACCGACCTCCGATTCCCGCTGTGGGTGTCGCCCATCCTGACACACCGGCGCAGCCCGGTGGCCTCCGGACGCCGAGGCGTGGTCAGTGCGCGACCGCCAGGCCCACGCCGAGGGCGATCATCACCGCCGCGATCACCGCGTCGAAGATCCGCCACGCCCGGGACGTCGCCAGCACGCCCGACAGCAGCCGCGCACCGAATGCCAGGCCGAAGAACCACACCAGGCTCGCCGTGGCCGCACCCGCCGCGAACACCCACCGGCCATCGCCCTGGGCGTTGGCGACGGCGCCCAGCAGGAAGACGGTGTCGAGGTAGACGTGCGGGTTCAGCCAGGTCAGCGCAAGCGCCGTGAGCACCACGGGCGTCGTGCGCGCGGCGGTGGCGGTGGTGGCGACCGCGACACCACCGGACGCCGCACGACCGGACGGCGCACGACCGGACGCCACCCTCGGCTCCGGTTCGGACGCCGCGCCCCGGCCCGGCTCGGACGCCGCCCGCAGCGCCTCGCCCTCGCCGCGCCAGGCCCGCCGGGCGGCCAGCACGCCGTAGCCGATCAGGAACGCGGCACCGGCCCACCGCACGGCGTCGAACAGCCACGGCACGGCCTGCAGCACCAGCCCGATCCCGGACACCCCGAGCACGATCAGGACGGCGTCCGAGACCGCGCAGATCGCGGCGGTCAGCAGCACGCGTTCGCGGCGCAGGCCCTGCCGCAGCACGAACAGGTTCTGGGCGCCGATGGCGACGATCAGCGACAAGCCGAGGCCGAGGCCGGACAGGTAGGAGAGCACGACTCCGACACTAGAGCGCGATGCAGCCGCAGTCCAGCTCATGATTCTTCAGTTGCATTAGCATTGCTTATGATGCGCATTCCCCTGGACCAGGTCGAGACCCTCGCCGCGATCGTCGACGAGGGCACGCTGGACGCCGCGGCCGCCCGCCTGCACCTCACCCCGAGCGCGGTCAGCCAACGACTCAAGGCGCTCGAGCG
>CALMIQ010000429.1 GCA_937863965.1 uncultured Micropruina sp. | reverse complement strand
TCCTTTTGTGCGCGGGAACCGTCCCCAACGTGCGAGTTTCGAACGAAAGGAACCGTCCCCGACGTGCGAATCTCGAACGAAAGGAACCGTCCCCAGACCCCCGGGCTGAGCCGGCTTGAGATTAATAGTTGAGAAGACTAATATAGGGAGGGTCCCGTCCGAGGGGCCGCAGAACCTGCACAGGAAGAAGAACCAGACCCATGTCTGCCCAGCAGATCCATGCCCGTCCGTCCGATGCCGAAGCGCGGGGCAACGTCCTCGCCGACCTTCGCTCCGCCTACGCCGGCCTCCGGGCCGCGATGATCGCCGATCGCGCCACCAGCGTCGTCGTTCGCGCGGCCGTGGGCATCCTGGGCGCCGTGGCCGCGGTGATCCTGGTCGCCGGCGTTGCCACCCAGTCCGCGTTCGCGATGATCGCGGGCGGTCTCGGTGTGGCCGCCATGGCGGGCGTGCTGCTGGTGCTCGCGCCGGCGTCCGCCAAGACGGCCGGCCGGTAACCGCCGGGGCGAGGATTCCGCCGGACTGAATCCACCGAGAAGGGGCGACACCTCACGTGTCGCCCCTTCGTCGTGCCCGCGGCGGGCCTTCCTACACTGGACGCCGTGACCTACCCAGCACGCCCGTCGGCATGATCCTGTTGGAACGGCTCTGGGACGGTCTCACCGGCCTCCAGCAGCCGCCGTCGGCGACGGCGATCTGGTGGACGGCGCTGGCCGCGGTCGCCGTGGTGGTGGTCCGTCCGGCGTGGCGGATCGCGCGCCACCTGGTCACCATCGTCCACGAGGGCGGTCACGCCACCGCGGCGCTGCTGACCGGACGCCGGCTGCGCGGCATCCGGCTGCACTCGGACTCGTCCGGGGTGACCCTGACCAAGGGAAAGCCGCGCGGGCCGGGCATGTTCGCCACCCTGATCGCGGGCTATCTGGCGCCGAGCGTGGTCGGCCTGCTGGCCGCGGTGCTGCTGCATCATCAACGCGCGCTGGCCGTACTCTGGGCGGGGCTGTTGCTGCTCGCCGCGATGCTGGTGCAGATCCGCAACTTCCACGGGCTGTGGTCGGTGCTGGTCGCCGGGGCGGCGGTGTTCGCGGTCTCCTGGTGGGCGCCGGACGAGGTCCAGTCGCTGGCCGCCTACCTGGTCACCTGGTTCCTGTTGCTCGCCGGCCCGATGACCGTGATCGAGCTGCAGCGCACCCGCCGGGGCGGACGGGGAGCGACCAGCGACGCCGACCAGCTCGCCCGGCTGACCCGACTGCCCGGGCTGTTCTGGGTGGGCGCCATGCTGGCGATCGACCTGGGCGCGCTGCTGCTGGGTGGCTGGCTGATCTGGCCCACTGGCGGGTGAGCCCGGGCTCGGGCAGCATGCCCGGGTGGACCAACTCCTGCGGGCGCTCGGACTCAACCTGCTCGGTTCGCTGGCCGCCCGGATGCCGGCCCGGGTCGGCACGGTCGTGCAGCTGCTGCTGATCCTGGTCGGATCGCTGCTGCCACTGTGGCCGCTGTGGCGCGGCTGGATCGGGCTGCAGGATCTGCTCGCCTACAGCACCCTGTGGCTGGCGATGTCGGTGGCCGGCTCGCTGATCCGGTTGCGCACGCTGGCCAAGCAGACGGACATGAGCCGGTTCTTCACCCTGCACTACGCGATCATGATCGGCGTCCTGAGCCTGGTCTGCGGCGTCTGGTCGGTGATCCTGTTGTTCATGGCCGGGGTGGGCGGCGGCTGGTTGGCACTGATCCCGACCGCGCTGGCGCTGCTGCTCGCCAACGCCTGGTCGCTCGCCGACGGCTGGTTCCTGCGCGGCGGACGCGAGGTGGCCCGGGTCTGGCAGGTGGTGCTGCCCGGCTACCTGCGGTTCGTGCCGGTGCTGCTGGCCACCGTCGCCGGCGCCGTGCTGATCATCGGTGAGTATCCACTCGAGTACCGGTTCGTCGCGGCCGCAGCGTTGGTGGTCGTCCTGACCGCGATCGACCTCACGCTCGCCCTGGCTTCCGTCCGCCTGACCAGGTAGGGAAACGCCGATCAATCGCTGGCTAAGTCAGTAACGCCCGGCTGCGCGGTCGGAAAGGTGCGTGCCGGGCGCTTTCGTGCAGCGGGCGGGGCGCCCGTTAGGCTGGGGCGGCTATGACCCAGACTCCCGCACGCCTGCGCGTGGCCCCGTCGCCCACCGGCGACCCACACGTCGGTACCGCCTACATGTCCCTGTTCAACAAGGCCTACGCCGAGGCCACCGGCGGGCAATTCGTGCTCCGGATCGAGGACACCGACCGGGCCCGCTACGTGGCCGACTCCGAGCAGCAGATCTTCGACACCCTGCGCTGGCTCGGCCTGCCCTGGGACGAGGGCCCGGACATCGGCGGCCCGTACGCGCCCTACCGGCAGTCCGAGCGGCTGGACACCTATCGTCCGTTCGTCGACCAGCTGTTGGCCTCCGGACACGCCTATTGCTGCTGGTGCTCGACCGAGCGGCTGGCGCAGCTGCGGGCCGATCAGCAGGCAGCAAAGGCGTCCGTGACCGGCTACGACCGGCTCTGCCTGGGCAAGACCCGCGACGAGCGGGCCGCGCTGCCCGGGTTCAGCCCGACGCCGGTGGTCCGGATGCTGATCCCCGACGATGCGCCGCTGTCGTTCCC
>CALMIQ010000428.1 GCA_937863965.1 uncultured Micropruina sp. | reverse complement strand
GGGTGCCCAGGTGATGGCGTTGAGGCTGCCGTGCTGCCAGGCCTTGGCTGCCTCGGCGGTCTCGATCGGCGCCCGGCTGATCAGGTAGTCGTTGACCGCCGCGAGCATCGCGGCGATGGCGATTCCGCTGAGGATCAGCCGGTCGCCGGTTGCGCCCCTGCGCAGCGCGAACAGGATGACGACGGTGGCGGTGGCGGCGCCCCCGACCACCGTGCCGACGAAGACCGAGTTCGCGCTGCCCGTTCCCACCACGAGAATCGCGATCAGGCCGCCGCTGGCCGCGCCGGTGGTGAAGCCGACGATGTCGGGGCTGCCCAGGGAGTTGCGGGAGACACTCTGGAAGATGGCGCCGGAGCCGCCGAGCGCGATCCCGACCAGCGCGGCCGCCACCGCACGCGGCAGCCGTTGTTCCAGGACGATGAAGCGGTCGGTGGTGCTGCCGCCCCCGAGAAGGGTGTCGAGCACTCCCTGCGGAGTGATTTCGTACGGCCCGGTCATCACGGTGAGGACGCCGACGGCCAGCGCAACCAGCAGCGCTCCCGCGGTGACCAGCGCCGAGCGACGGTGGATCAGCAGCATGTGCGTGCGGCTGATCGGCGCCCGGACATAACCGGCCGGAAGGTAGCCGGCGCTCATCGCCAGTTCCTGCCGAGCAGCAGCGCCAGCAGCACGGGCGCTCCGATGAATGCGGTGACCACACCGACCTCCAGCTCACCGGGTCGGGTGATCACCCGACCCACGATGTCGGCACCCAGCACCAGCGCCGGGCCGAGCAGTGCCGACAGTGCCAGCACGACGCGTTGGTCGACACCGACGACCAGCCGCAACACGTGCGGGACGACGAGGCCAACGAATCCGATCGGCCCGGCCGCCGCGGTGGCGGCGCCGCACAGCAGGGTGATCGCGAGGAAGGCCACGACCCGGATCGGTCCGAGTCGCGCGCCGAGCGCGGTCGCCTGCTCCTCCCCCAGCGCCAGGGCGTTGAGCGAGGGCGCCTGGACGGCGGCCAGCACCAGACCCACGGCGACGATCGGCAGGATCGGCAGCAGCACATCCGGACCACGGTCGGCCACCGAGCCGATCACCCAGAACCGGTAGGAACTGAATGTCTTGCTGTTGAACATGGTGATGATGCCGGTACAGGCACCGAGGCTGGCACTCAGCGCGACTCCGGCGAGCACCAGCCGGGCGTGGTCGCTGCGGTGCGTCCGGCGGAGACTGACCAGGTAGGCGAAACCTGCGGCCGCCGCCGCGCCCAGCAGCGCGAACCACAGATAGCTACGCACGTCGGTCGCACCGAGCAGCGTGGCCGAGGCCACGACGGCAAAGGCCGCGCCGGCATTGACGCCGAGAATGCCCGGCTCGGCGAGCGGATTCCGGGTGAGCGCCTGCATCACCACCCCCGCCACTGCCAGCGCACAGCCGATCACCAGGGCGAGCACCGTCCGCGGCATCCGCAGCTCCCACACGATGATGCTCGCCCGAGAGCGCTCCCCACCCGTCAGGCCCGCCCACACCTCGGCGAGCGTCAGCGGGTTCGAACCGATCGCCAAGCTGACCAGGACCAGCACCGCCAGGATTGCGCCGATGGCCAGCAACGCATACGTCAGCCGTCGCCGTCGAGCAGCTCGCTGCCGCTGGAACAGATCCCCAGATTTGGGGGGGTCGCGATGGGCGACGGACGGCGAGACGGTCACTTAGGTAAGGCTAAGCTAACCGATCGTGAGCCATCAACACCGCTACCGGACCGCGTTCGCGGCCACGATCCTGGGCACTGCGATGCTCCTCGCCGCATGCTCGACGCCGGCGTCCGCTCCGGCGCCCGCCGCATCGACGTCGACCCAGCCGTCGAGCGCGTCCACGGCCTCGGTCGCCGACACCCCCGGCTTCACCATCCCGCGGAAGATGCCGGAGGGTAAGGGCAGCACCGCGAAGGACGGCGTGTTCCCGCGCACCGTCGTCCACTTCCAGGGCCAGACGACATTGGACGAGGCACCCCAGAAGGTGGTCGTGATCTCCACGGGCCAGGCGGACGTCCTGCTGACCCTCGGCATGGTCCCCGCCGGCTCGACCTCGGGTGACGGCGCCGACATGATCCCGCCCTACCTGTACCAGGCATTTCCCAAGCAGAAGGCCGCCTTGGAGAAGGTCACCTACCTCGGCAGCCGCTTCGCCCCCGACATCGAGACCATCGCCAACATCAAGCCCGACCTGATCGTGATGAACAACGCCGGCAAGGACGCCGCCGCGCTCTACACCAGCCTGAACGCGGTCGCCCCGACGGTCGCCAGCCAGGGCACCGGACTGTTCTGGAAGCAGGACTTCCTGCTGATCGCGGACGCCATCGGCAAGCGTGAAGCGGCCGAGACCTGGCTCGACACCTACCACGCCGACGCCACGGCGTTCGGAGAGAAGGTCTCGGGCGAGCCGACCGTCTCGTTCCTGCGGAAGAACGCGGACCGCATGCGGGTCTTCGGGGTGGCCTCGTTCAGCGGCTCGGTCGCCGAGGACAACGGACTGGCCCGCCCCGAGAGCCAGCAGTTCACCGACGAGACCTCGGTCGACATCAGCAGCGAGCAACTCGGCCAGGCCGATGCCGACTGGATCTTCTACGGCGTCCAGGGCGGCAAGCTCACCGAGATCACCGACCAGTCGCTGTGGGGAACCCTGAAGGCGGTCGAAGCCAAGCAGGCGGTCGCGGTCGACGACGACATCTTCTACCTCAACGTCGGCCCGACCGCCGCCCGCGGCGTCCTGTCGGCCCTCCAGGACGCGCTCGGCTGAGCGGAGCCACGGCATGACGGAATCGAGCGGACTGGTAGCTGAGCGGATCTCGCTCAGCTACCCAGGACGCGAGACCCCGGTCCTGGCCGAACTCAGCACGCGGATCCCACCCGGCCGGCTGACCGTGATCGTCGGACCGAACGCCTGCGGCAAGTCCACCCTGCTGCGGGCGTTCGGCCGCGTGCTGCGTCCCAGCACGGGACGGGTCGCACTCGATGGCGCCGAGATCGGCTCACTGAGTTCCAAGCGGTTCGCCCGAGCAGTGGCGCTGCTGCCGCAATCGGCGGTCGCCCCGGACGGGATCACCGTCGGCGACCTGGTCGCCCGTGGCCGCTTTCCGCACCAGGGCCTGCTCCGGCAATGGTCGAAACAGGACGAGGCCGCCGTGGTCTGGGCGCTCGAGCGAACCCTGACGATGCCGCTCGCAGACCGGCGGGTGGCCGAACTCTCCGGCGGCCAACGGCAGCGGGTGTGGATCGCCATGGCGCTGGCCCAGCAGACCGACATCCTGCTGCTGGACGAGCCGACCACCTATCTCGACCTCGCCCACCAACTCGACATCCTCGATCTGTGCCGCGAGCTCGTCGACGACCTCGGCAAGACCGTGGTCGCGGTGTTGCACGATCTCAATCACGCCTTCCGCTACGCCGATCAGCTGATCGCGATGCGGGAGGGGATGGTGCTGGCCACCGGCGCGCCCGAAGCGATCGCGACGAGTGACCTCGTCCGCGAGATCTTCGGCATCGACTGCCGGATTCTCGCCGACCCGATCACCGCCGCTCCGATGGTGGTCCCCCACAGCCAGCGATCCCGCACGCTCGCCGGCTAG
>CALMIQ010000427.1 GCA_937863965.1 uncultured Micropruina sp. | reverse complement strand
CGGCGGACGCCGTTCGGCAGGTAGCCGACCGCCCGGCTGACGTGGTTGGACGCCGGGTTGTCCGCGAACGCCGAGGACGTGATCTGCTCGAAGCCGAGGTGGTCGAACAGCAGGGCGCACAGCGCCTGCCGCATCGCCCGGCCGATCCCGCGGCCCTGGAACCGTCGTCCCAGCCACGACCCGGTCTCGCCGGTGCGGGTGGCGAGGAAGTT
The DNA here is from genome assembly GCA_937863965.1 of uncultured Micropruina sp. Lineage (GTDB taxonomy): Bacteria > Actinomycetota > Actinomycetes > Propionibacteriales > Propionibacteriaceae > Micropruina. The sequence continues at coordinate 6,549 of CALMIQ010000427.1, read as the reverse complement.
CTTCGTCATCACGCCCTGGGTGCCGACCAGTTCGCCCTCGTAGCGCACGGCCAGGTCGAGGCTCCAGGCGTCCGGCGCGAACCCGGATCGGACGCCCCAGTGGTACTGCAGGAACTGTCGGTGGAAGTCGTCGGGCGGGGTCCGCGTCCAGGGCTGCAGGAAGGGCATCTGGTCGTCGGGATGGACGCCGTCGGCGGCGACGTTCGCCAGTGCGATCAGCGTCGTGTCGTCGATCCCGGCCAATTCGATCGGGCCGGCGGTGACCCGCAATCCGAGAACCGGGAAGGCCTCGACCAGGCTTCGGTGTTCGACTCCCATGAGGCGACCCTAGCCCTCCCGACGGCCCGTCCGCGGCGGCGGGCTCCCTACACTGACGCCATGGCCAAGACCCATCCGCACATCGAGTCACCCGATCCGGAGCAGCTCGGGGTGTTGGTCGCCGGTCGGCCGGAGCCGCTGATCGAGGCCTATCTCGACCTGCACGCCCTGGTGATCTCGACCCTGCCCGACATCCGGTTCTCGGTCGACACGGTGGACGCCAGCATCGGCTACGCCGCTCACCAGTACGGCTACAACGGCTGGGGGATGGCCGCGCTCACCCCGTTCGCGAAGTGGGTCTCGCTCACCCTCCTGCAAGGGGCGCGCCTCGACGATCCGGCCAGGCTGCTGACCGGCACGTCGACGATGCGGCACGTCAAGGTGACCGGCCCCGAGGACGTCCGGAACGGCGGCGAAGCGATCCGGGCGCTGCTGCTGGCGGCGTCCACGCTCAGCCCAGAGGACTGATCCCGGCCGCGGGCAGCAGTGGATCGAACGTGGGAGTTCAGTGCTTCGAGCGCAGGAACAGGGAGAGCGCCGCGGTGACCGCGGCGATCCCGCCGCCCAGGTAGAGCAGGTTCAGCGCAGTGTCGCCGTGCAGGGCGCGACCGAGGAAGAACACGCCCAGCACCACCACGACGACGCCGATCAGCTGGCTCTTCAGGTCGTCGAGCGAATCGAAGACCAGCCACTCGGGCAGCCCGGGAATCTCGTCGATGAACAACTCGTAGAGCCCGATCGCGATGATGAACAGCACCACGGCAAGCAGGAACACGTCCGCGATCTCGACGAAGGCGATCACAAAATCCTTGGCCTCGGCGTGCCCACTGAAGGCGTTGAGGATCGTCTGCCCCACCTCGATGGCGCCGACCACGGTCAGCGTAACCGCGCCGAGCAGCATGCCCAGGGCCGGGATGAGGACCAGGAAGCGGGTCAGTGAGATGCTGCCGGCACGGCGGCGAGCCGGTCGGGTCGACTGGTCGGTCTCGGGCACGGCACCACCGGGCTGTGGGATGCTCCGACGTTATCGGTAACCCGGCACAGAATGGATCATGGCTCAGCGCTATCCGCAGATCACCGACCGCATCCGGCGGTTCATCGAGGCGCAGCAGATGTTCTTCGTGGGCACCGCGGCCCGCACCGGACGGGTCAACGTGTCGCCCAAGGGGCTGGACACCCTGCGCATCCTCGGGCCCGACCGGGTGGCCTGGCTCAACCTCACGGGGTCGGGCAACGAGACCGCGGCCCATGTCCTGGACCTGCCGCGGATGACGCTGATGTTCTGCGCGTTCGAGGGCAACCCGTGGATCGTCCGGCTGTTCGGCACGCCGACGATGGTGCAGCCCGGCGAGGACGGCTGGGACGACCTGGTCGGGCTCTTCCCGCCGCAGCGTGGCTCGCGGCAGGTGTTCGTCCTGGACGTCGACCTGGTGCTCACCTCGTGCGGGTTCGGGGTGCCGCTGTACGGCTATGAGGGGCAGCGCGACGTGCTGGACGCGTGGGCGGCCAAGAAGGGCGACGACGGCCTGCTGGCGTACCAGCGGGAGAAGAACGTGGAATCGCTGGACGGGCTGCCGGCCGGCCTGGTGCAGGATGGACGCCATGTCTGACGTCTTCGGCACCCTGGACGCCGTCCCCGCCACCAGCCGGCCGGATCTGCTGGCGGAACCCGTGCTTGCCGCGATCGGCGCGATCCCCGAGGCATTGGTGGCGGCGATCGACCCGGCCTACGCCGACACCGAGAACCTGTGCGCCCAGTACGGCGTGCCGATGGAGGCCTCGGCGAACGCCGTGATCGTGCGGGGCACCCGGGCCGGCGTCGACTCGCACGCCTGCTGCATGACCCTGGCCCATCGCCGGGTGGACGTGAACAACGTGGTGCGCCGCCGGCTGAACGCACGCAAGGCGTCCTTCGCGCCGATGGATTTCGCGGTCGAGGCGACCGGCATGGAGTACGGCGGGATCAACCCGATCGGGCTGCCCGACGGCTGGCCGGTCTGGGTGGACGGCGCGGTGGCCGACCGCGACTGGGTCTGCATCGGCTCGGGCGTGCGGCACTCGAAGCTGTTCATCCCGGTCGCCGGCCTGCTCGGCCTGCCCGGTGCCGAGCGGGTGGACGACCTGGCCCGCGAGGTCGGCTGACGGTCCCAGGACCACCCTGAACGGTAACGGGGACGGTTCCTTTCCGGTTCAGGGGACGGTTCCTTGAACCGAAAAGGAACCGTCCCCTGAACCGAAACAGGAACCGTCCCCATTCGGACCGCGGGCGTTAGGCGCCGCAGGCCGTCCGGATCAGGGCGGCGAAGGCGTCCACGTCGTCCTCGGTGGTGTCGAAGGAACACATCCAGCGCACCTCGCGCACCGAGGCGTCCCAGTCGTAGAAGAAGAACTCGGAGCGGACGGCGTCCGCGACGCCCGCGGGCAGCCGGACGAACACGCCGTTGGCCCGGGTGGGCTGCGAGAACGCGACGCCCGGGATGTCGCCGACCGCGGCGCGCAGCCGGGTGGCCATCGCGTTGGCGTGGCTCGCGTTGCGCAGCCACAGGTCGCCGTCGAACAGGGCCAGCAGCTGGGCCGACACGAACCGCATCTTGCTGGCCAGCTGCATGTTGGTCTTGCGCAGGAAGGTGATCCCGCGGCAGGCGTCCGGGTTCAGCACCACGATCGCCTCGGCGCCCAGCGCCCCGTTCTTGGTGCCGCCCAGGCTGAGCACGTCGATGCCCGCGTCGGTGGTGAACGCCCGGAACGGTACGCCCAGGGCCGCGGCCGCGTTCGACAACCGGGCGCCGTCGACGTGCACGACCATGCCGTGCGTGTGCGCGTGGGCGGCCAGGGTGGCGATCTCGTCCGGGGTGTACAGGGTGCCGAGCTCGGTGGACTGGGTGATCGACACCGCCAGAGGCTGCGCCCGGTGCTCGTCGCCGAACCCCCACGCCTCGACCTCCAGCAGCTCGGGGGTGAGCTTCCCGTCCGAGGTGGGGACGGGGTAGAGCTTCAGCCCGGCGACCTTCTCGGGCGCGCCGCCCTCGTCGACGTTGATGTGGGCGGTCTTGGCGCACACCACCGCCCCCCAGCGCGGCAGCGCCGACAGCAGCGCGGTGACGTTGGCGCCGGTCCCGTTGAACACCGGGAACGCCTCGGCGTGTTCGCCGAAGTGTCCGCGGACGACCTCCTGCAGCCGGGCGGTGTAGGCGTCGTTGCCGTAGGACGACTGGTGGCCCTCGTTCGCGGCGACGATCGCGGCCAGCACCTCGGGATGGACGCCGGAGTAGTTGTCGCTGGCGAATCCGCGTCGCTGCGTGTCGTGAAGCTGCACGTGGTCATCCTCCCCAGGTTTGCCGGGCTTTGTCGACGCGACGGTCGGCTCAGAGCGCTTCGAGCCGATTCGTGGTGGCTATGGCGACGGTGATGAACCCAGGTCCGGGGTGGAACCACTTTCCGGTTGAAATGGGGCGGCCGCCCCGGCTCCATATCAACCACCAATCGGTTCGAGGCCGGGTCGAGGATGAGCCTCCCGCTGGTATCCACCAGGAATCGGTTCGAGAACCCGGTGCCGGCCGATCGTCAGCCGAACAACGCGGCCAGCCGGCGCCCGAGTTCGGCGACGTGGGTGTGGCGGCCGAAGTCCTTGTCGGGGGATGCTGCCACGTCGCGGTCGGAGTACAGCGCCATCACCCGCTCGATGTGCACCGACGCCGGGGTGTCCTTCAGCGCGTCGCCGACGGCCAGCAGCCAGGTCTCGGCGGCGGCCTTGGCGGCCAGGTAGTTGGCGTTGCCGGCGGTCGGTTTGGCCACCCCGGTCTGGGAGACGATCGCGAACCGCCCGGCCGGCGAGGCCGCCACCGCGGGCAGGAACGCCCGGGTGGTGTTGCGCAGGGTGCCGACGATCATGGTCTGCAGCCAGTCCCAGTCCGCGTCGCTCTGGCCGGCCAGCCCGCCGCCGCCGCGCCAGCCGCCCACCAGGTGGACCACGCCGTCCACCGCTCCGAGCCGGTCGGCCAGCGCCTGCACGGCGGCGAAATCGCGCAGGTCGCACTCCTCAGGCCCGATCTCGATCACCTCGTGGCCGTGCTCCCGCAGCGCGGACGCCGTGGCGTCCCCGGCCGGGCTGCCGGAGCCGGCGATCACCACCCGCATCAGGCGTCCGTCCCGGTGATGCCCGAGGTGGAGGCGATGACGTCGCGCATCTTCTTCTCGAACGCCTCGTAGAACATGCTCAGCGGGAACTCGTCGTCCATCACCCGATCGGTCAGCTCGCGGGGGAGCCCCGTCAGCGGCAGGTCGCCCGCCTTCCAGGACGAGGCCGGGTGCGGCTCGACGGTGCCGGCGACCAGCTCGTAGGCGGCCAGCCAGTGGGAGATCTTCGGCCGGTCGATCGAGCGCCAGTAGAGGTGCTCGATCGCCGCGCCCAGCTCGTTGACGCAGTCGGGCACCCTGTCCCACTCGAATGCCAGCTGGGTGTCGGTCCAATGCAGGACGCGGTGCTGATGCAGCCAGGCGAACAGCAGCTGGCCGCCCAGGCCGTCGTAATTGCGCACCCGGTTGCCGGTGATGGCGAAGCGGAAGATGCGGTCGAAGATGACGCAGTACTGCACCAGCCGGGCGTGATGGGCCAGCTCGAGATCCTCCGCACTGGGCTCGGCGAGGGCGGCGATCCGGCGGTTGATGGCGACCGACTCGCGGAAGGCGGTCAGGTCGCAGCGCAGTTCCTCGAGCGAGTACAGGAAGAACGGCATCCGCTGCTTGATCATGAACGGGTCGAACGGCAGGTCGCCGCGCATGTGGGTGCGGTCGTGGATCAGGTCCCACATCACGAAGGTCTCCTCGGCCAGCTGCTGGTCGTCGAGCAACTCGGCGGCCTCGGCGGGGAGGTCGAGCTTGGTCACCTCGACCGCGGCGCGCACGACGCGGCGGAACCGGGCCGACTCGCGGTCGGCGAAGATCGCTCCCCAGGTGAAGGTGGGGATCTGTCGCATCGCCACGGTCTCGGGGAAGAGCACCGCCGAGTTGGTGTCGTAGCCGGCGGTGAAGTCGAGGAAGCGGATCGGCACGAACAGTCTGTTGCTGTAGTCGCCGGCCTCGAGTTCGGCGACGAAGTCCGGCCAGATCACCTGCACCAGGACGGCCTCGACCAGCCGGCTGCGGGAGCCGTTCTGGGTGTACATCGGGAAGACCACCAGGTGGGCCAGGCCGTCGACGCGATGCCGCTGCGGCTGGAATTCCACCAGCGAGTCGTAGAAGTCGGGGACGGCGAAGCCGGCGTCGGCCCAGCGCCGGAAGTCGTCCTGCAGCACCCGCAGATAGCCGGCGTCGTGCGGGAAGTGCGGCGCCATCTCGGCAATGCCGGAGACGATCGCCTCGACGAGCGCTCGCGTCCGGTCGTGCTGTGCCTCGTCCTCGACGGCGCCATTGGCCGACTGCAGCGGCTGGAGTTCGGTGGCGGCGGTCTTGATCCGGAGCCACGCCGGGTTCTGGGTGAGCTCCGACACTTCGATCTCTGCGACGGTGGTCATGACCGATTCTCACATGATGGACAAGAGCTACGCCAGCATCGTCTCACGAAGCGTAGAAATGCCGCCGAACTGGCTGTCGATGCGGCCATCTACGACAAGATTTACTGCAACGGGTCCGTCGGCTCTCTCCGTTGGCCGGGTATCACGGAAGGCCCCGGCGTCCTCCTTCGACCAAAGCAGCGCCGGGCACACGGGACGGGTTAGCACTCGGGGGGTCTTGTCTGCTAACACGCGTGTGATTCACCATGGCGCAAACTGGGGATGGTGCCGAACAGGAGGTTGACATGCTGGAACGCGACAACGTCTCGATCGAGGTGTCCCCCCTGCAGGCGCAGGGGTTGCTCAGCGGGTTCCTGGTCTCGGGCCGGTGGCCGGACAGCACCGTCGAGTGGGCCCGTTTCCTGTTGCTGGCGGTGCGGATGGCCGGGGTGCCCGGCCTGCTGCCGACCAGCACCGTGTTCCGGGTCCGCGAGGAGCTGCCGGAGGCGCCGCTGCCCGGCGCCGTGGGCCTGGTGCTCGCCGAGGGTCCGGTGGTGGGCGAGAACGCCGTCCTGCCCGGCCAGTTCGCCCGGCATCAGCCGCCGGGACTGATCGTGTTGCATCCGCCGCACGAGATCCGTCCCTCGCTACCCGAGCAGGACGATGTCGCCGCCGGCTGCGTGCTGCTGCCCGGCATCCCGCACCTGGGGCTCGAGCACCGTGCCGCCTGGGTCGAGGC
>CALMIQ010000426.1 GCA_937863965.1 uncultured Micropruina sp. | reverse complement strand
GCCGGGATGACGGTGTGTGCCGGGATGACGGTAGGCAAGGAACTCATCGGTCCACCCCTCCCATCACCGGGTCGAGCGAGCCGACCGCCACGACGACGTCGCTGATCATGCCGCCCTCGCACTGGATCGGCACCGACTGCAGATGGTTGAAGCCGGGGTCGCGCATGTGCACCCGGAACGGCCGGGTGCCGCCGTCGGAGACCACATGGCAGGCGATCTCGCCCTTGGGCGATTCGATCGGCACGTAGGCCTGACCGGGCGGCACCCGGAAACCCTCGGTGACGATCTTGAAGTGGTGGATCAGCGCCTCCATGGATTCGCCCATGATGTGCTTGATGTGCTCATGGCTGTTGCCCTGCCCGTCGGGACCGACGGCCAGCTGGGCCGGCCAGGCGATCTTCGGGTCGTCGACCATCACCGGCTCGCCGCGGGACGCCTCCAGCCGGTCGGCGCACTGCTCGACGATCTTCAGGCTCTCCCACATCTCGTCCAGCCGGATCCGGAACCGGGCGTAGGAGTCGCTGCTCTCCCAGCCGTCCTCGGGGCTCCAGGCGATCGACTCGAAGTCGTAGGTCTCGTAGCCGCAGTACGGCTGCTGCTTGCGCAGATCCCAGTCGTAGCCGGTGGAGCGCAGCACCGGGCCGGTGACGCCGAGCGCCATGCAGGCGGCCAGGTCCTGGTGACCGATGCCGATCATCCGCATCTTGAAGATCGGGTTCTCGTTGCAGAACGCCGCGTACTCGGGCAGGTGCTTGTGCAGCCAGGCGATCAGTTCGCGCAGCTGGGCGATGCCGGTCTCGGGCAGGTCGCCGGCGACCCCGCCGGGCCGGATGTAGGCGTGGTTCATCCGCAACCCGGTGACCGCCTCGAAGAAGTCGAGGATCATCTCGCGCTCGCGGAATCCGATCGTCATCACCGTCAGCGCGCCGATCTCCATGCCGCCGGTGCCGATGCAGACCAGGTGCGAGGCGATCCGGTTGAGTTCCATCATCAGCACCCGGATGACGTTGGCCCGCTCGGGGATGTCCTCCTCGATGCCCAGCAGGCGCTCCACGCCCAGGCAGTAGGCCACCTCGTTGAAGATGGGGGCGACGTAGTCCATCCGGGTGACGAAGGTGGTGCCCTGCACCCAGGTGCGGTACTCCAGGTTCTTCTCGATGCCGGTGTGCAGGAAGCCGATGCCGGGACGGATGCTCAGCACCGTCTCGCCGTCGCACTCCAGGATCAGCCGCAGGACGCCGTGCGTCGAGGGGTGCTGCGGCCCCATGTTGATCACCAGGATCTCGTCGGAGCGCTCGGCCTGCTCGGCGGCGATATCGGCCCAGTCGCCGCCCATCGCGGTGTAGACGGTGCCCTCGGTCGCCTCGCCCGGCTGGGCGTAGAAGTCGGTCGTGCTCATCGGTAACTCCTCCGCTGGTCGGGCGGCGGGACGGTGGCGCCCTTGTACTCCACCGGGATGCCGCCCAGCGGATAGTCCTTGCGCTGCGGGAACCCGACCCAGTCGTCCGGCATCAGGATGCGGGTGAGGTGCGGATGACCGTCGAAGACGATGCCGAACATGTCGTAGGTCTCCCGCTCGTGCCAGTCGGCGGCCGGGTAGATGCCGACCACGCTGGGCACGTGCGGGTCGTCGTCGGGGGCGGTGGTCTCGACCCGGAGCCGCCGGTTGTGGGTCATCGACTGCAGGTGGTAGGCGACGTGCAGTTCGGCGCCGGCGTCGCTGGGGTAGTGGACGCCGGAGACGCTGGCGCAGAACTCGAAGCGCAGCTGCGGGTCGTCGCGCAGCTGGCCCATCACCTCGGTGAGCTTCTCGCGGGCGACGAAGAAGGTCAGTTCACCGCGGTCGAAGACGACCCGGACCAGGGCGTCCGGGACCAGGTGCGCCAGGCGTCCGGTGGCGCCGGCGTACCAGCCCTCGGTGGGCAGGCCCTGGTTGGGCATCTCCACCACCCGGACGATCCGGCCGTACCCGGAGGTGTCGCCCGAGCCGTCGGACCACATGCCGGTGCGGGTCTCGATGGTGTGCGGCCCGCTGACGTGGGTGATCGCCTGGTCGACGGCCTCGGACAGGGCCTCGGCCTCGTCGCTCTGGGCGTCCTCGCGCTCCAGGCCCGCGCCGGGCGCCGAGTCGGGACCCTCCACGTGGCTGTCGACGGTCTTCTCCTCGCCGGGCAGCTTCTCGTCGGGGCCCTTGTCGGGCCCCTGCGCGTCTGGCCCCTTCGCGTCGGGCCTGGTGGCGTCGGTCATCGCAGCAGGCCCTTCATCTCATGCGTCGCCATCGCCTCCAGCGCGGCCTGCTCCTGGGCTTCCAGCTCGGCGATCTCGTGGGCGCCGATCGGACGCTGCATGACGATCTGCTTGCGCAGCTTGAACATGGCGTCGATCAGCATGTCCGGACGCGGCGGGCAGCCGGGCACGTACATGTCGACCGGCACCAGGTGGTCGCCGCCCTGGACGATCGCGTAGTTGTTGAACATGCCGCCAGAGGACGCGCAGACGCCCATCGCCAGCACCCACTTGGGGTTCGGCATCTGGTCGTAGACCTGGCGCAGCACCGGTGCCATCTTCTGGCTGATCCGGCCGGAGATGATCATCAGGTCGGCCTGCCGCGGCGAGGCCCGGAACACCTCCTGGCCCCAGCGTCCGGCGTCGAACCGGGGGGCGCCGTAGGTCATCATCTCGATCGCGCAGCAGGCCAGGCCGAAGGTGGCCGGCCAGAAGGACGCCTGACGCATCCAGCCGAAGAGACCCTCGACCGTGGTCAGCAGCACCCCCTGGGGGATCTTGTCCTCAAGCCCCATGTCGCTGCCTCCGTCCGTTCACCGTGCTCAGTCCCATTCCAGGCCCCCGCGCCTGATCTCGTAGAAGTACGCCACGCCCAGCACGACCAGGAAGATCATCATCGCGCCGAATCCGAAGACCCCCAGGTCGTCGAAGGCGACCGCCCACGGGTAGAGGAAGGCCACCTCGACGTCGAAGACCAGGAACATCATCGCCGTGATGTAGTACTTGACCGGGAAGCGACCGCCGCCGACCGCCGCCGGGGTCGGATCGATGCCGCACTCGTAGGTGTCGTACTTGACCCGGTTGTAGCGGCGCGGGCCGACCAGCAGGCTGAGCACCACCGACACGACCAGGAAGCCGGCGGCCAGCGCCATGATCCCCAGGATCGGGATGTAGGGACTCATCGTTGCCTCCGTCCGGTCATGCCGCAGGGACCACTCTCGACAGCGAGTGGATCACGCGATCCATCCAATCACCTTCTCGGGTGTCATAAAGGTGAGCCAGCAACTTGATGGTGAAACGCATCAGGGTCGGCCGGGGCAGCCCGTAGCGGGTGCAGATGCGCATCACCTGGGGATGCTCGATCAGCTTCACGAAGACCTGGCCCAGTCGGAAATAGCCACCCCATTCGTGGGCCAATCGGGCCGGGTAGCCGGCCAGCGCCTTCTCGGCGGCCGTGGTGCCGACACCCTCGGCATGGGCGCGGGCGACGGCGTCCGCGACCGCCTCGCCGGCCTCCATCGCATACGGGATGCCCTCGCCGTTGAACGGCGACACCATGCCGCCGGAGTCGCCGATCAGCAGCAGCCCGCGGGTGTAGGCGGGTTTGCGGTTGAACGCCATCGGCAGCGCCGCGGAGGCGATCCCGCCGACCTGGTTGTCGGGGGTGAAGCCCCACTCGGCCGGGGTGTTCGCCAGCCAGCGCTGCAGCAGATCGCGGTAGTTCAGCTTTTGCGAGGTGGCGGTGCTGGCCACGGTGCCGAGCCCGACGTTGCAGGTGCCGTCGCCCATGCCGAAGATCCAGCCGTAGCCGGGCAGCAGGTTCGACTCCCCCGGCTTGCCGTCCCACAGCTCCAGCCACGACTCCATCCAGTCGTCGTCGTGCCGCGGCGAGGTGAAATAGGTGCGGCAGGCCACGCCCATCGGCCTCTTCGCGTCCTTGAGCAGGCCCATCGACTTGGCCACCGGGGACGAGTTGCCGTCGGCGGCGACCACCAGCGGGGCGGTGAAGGTGCGGCCGTCCTTGGTGGTGACCCCCGTGATCCGGCCGCTGCGGTCGTCGATCACCGCGCCCCGGACGTTCGCCTCCTCGTACAGGGTGGCGCCGCGTTCGACGGCCCGGCGGGCCAGCAGCTCGTCGAAGTCGGCCCGCTTGCGGACCAGTCCGAAGGAGGGGTACTCGGCCAGCTCGGGCCAGGGCAGTTCGAACGGCTCGGCGCGTCCGCCGTAGACCCGCAGGCCCTTGTTGTGCAGCCAGCCGGCCTCTTCGGAGACGTCGATGCCGAGCCGGAGCAACTGCTTGGTGGCACGGGGCGTGAGCCCGTCGCCGCAGACCTTGTCGCGGGGGAACCGGCTCTTCTCCAGCAGGGCCACGCTGAGGCCTCGATCGGCCAGCCAGCAGGCGGCCGTCGCGCCGGCCGGACCGGCACCGACGACGATGACGTCCGCATGTTCGTCGGACATGTCACTCCCTCGTCTTCTTCGGTTCCCGCGCCCGTGGCGTCGCCGTCAGTCTAGGCACGAAATGACACGACAGCCATTCGAGCGCGCGCGGCGGGGATGACTAAGCTGCCCCGGTGATCTCTGCGCCTCCGGCCGCCTCCACAACCGCCCACACCGTCGCTATTTCCGACCCTGGAGCGTTGCAAAAATACCTAGTGGATGGCGGGTCGGTGGCCTGGTTGCGGCGCGGCGAAGGAATGGTCGGGTTGGGCCGTTTCGCCTGCGCCGAGGTCGCCGGCCCGGCCGAGGCGGACGCCTGGTGGAGCCGGTTCGTGGCGGGCCTCGACCACCGCAGCGAGCTGGCCGGCATCGCCGGCACCGGACCGCTGGCGTTCGGGTCGTTCACCTTCGATCCGGGCAACACCACGGCGATGTCGCGGCTGCTGGTGCCGCGGGTGATCATCGGGCGCCGGGACGGCCGGGCCTGGTTGACCGTCCTGGGTAACGAGTCGGCTGGGCTGGCCGAGCTGGTCGCTGCCCAGGCGTCCGTCGAGGGTGCCGAGGCCCCCGCGATCGCACCGTCGGCGGCGCTCCGGCTGGCCGGGCTGATCGAGGCCTCGGGGAGCACGCACCCGGTTTCGACGGGCTGGACCGGCGCCGTCAGGGCACCGCGCGACGTCCGGCTGGACGCCGATGCCGCCGACGAGGATCGCTGGCTGCGCCGGGTGGCCGAGGCGGTGCACCGGATCGAGAGCAACGGCCTGGAGAAGGTGGTGCTGGCCCGGTCGGTGATCGCCGAGGCGGCCGAGCCGATCGACGTGCGGCACCTGGTCGACGTGCTGGCCCGCGACTACCCCGGCTGCTGGACGTTCAGCGTCGACGGCCTGGTCGGCGCCTCGCCCGAGATGCTGGTGCGCCGCGAACGCGGGCTGGCCACCTCGCGGATCCTGGCCGGGACGATCCGGCGGACCGGGTCGGAGGAGACCGACCTGAAGCTGGCCGGCGCGCTGGCGCGGTCGTCCAAGAACCTGGCCGAGCACGAGCTGGCGGTGGAATCCGTCGCCGAAGCGCTGGCGCCGCTGTGCTCGGGGATGAACGTGCCCGAGTCGCCGTACGTGCTGGAGCTGCCCAATGTGCTGCACCTGGCCACCGACGTGACGGCGGTGGCGCACAAGAAGGCCAGCGCGCTGCGGCTGGCCGCGGCGCTGCACCCCTCCGCGGCGGTGTGCGGGACGCCGACGTCCGTCGCCCGCGCGGCGATCGCGGAACTGGAGGGGCTGGACCGGGGCCGGTATTCGGGTCCGGTCGGCTGGATCGACTCCCGCGGCGACGGCGAGTGGGCGATCGCCCTGCGCTGCGGCATGGTGGACGCCGCCGACCCGCGCCGGATCGAGCTGTTCGCCGGCTGCGGCATCGTCGAGGGCTCCGATCCGGACGAGGAGCTCGCCGAGACCAAGGCGAAGCTGGTGCCGATGGTGAGCGCACTGCTGGGCTGAACGTGCCGGTCGCCCCGAGCTGTGAACGTTCGGGGCGCACCGAGGTGCATCACGACGGGATCATCGTCGTCCTCCGGTCATGCACCAGTTACACACGGCGGTCGCGATCCTGCTGACCGCGTTGACGCCCTTCGCGACCACGTCCTGTGACCCCGCAACGGGCGCATCCACCCTGACCGGGACCTTGATCGTCGAGGCCATCGCACCGGCCTGCTCCGTCGAGGGGGATTGCAGCGACAGCCGGATCCGGGTGACCGGGCACGGCTTCACGCCCGGCAGCACGCTGAAGCTCGTGCTGCCCGGCGGGCAGGTGGACGGCCTCAGGGAGCGGACGGTGATCGACCGGGTCCGGGTCGACGGCGCCGGGAGGCTGGTCGCCGGCGAGGCCCAGTTCGGCTGCGCGGTCGTCGCTCGCCCCGGGGAGGCGCGATCGCAGGTCGTCCTCGCCGCCGACGATCCCTCGGCCGGGGTGCGGCGGGCGTTCACCTTCGTGCCGACGAAGCTGGTGGTGTGCCTGCCGCCCTTCGTCCGGAGCGCGGTCACCCAGCCCTGCGGGCAGGAGCTGTGCCCCACGTTGACCGCGGACCGCCGCACCGTCGGCGTCCATTGGGACAACCGCGACGCCGGCTTCGACCGGTTCCAGATCCGCTATGGGGCGATGGACTCGGACCGCTGGACCGAGACCAGGAACTACGGCGGCGACGTGAGCTACGTGCCGATCCACGGCCTGGAGGCGGGCACGAGCTACGAGTTCGAACTGCTCGCCTGCCGCACGCGGTTCCTGGCGCCCAGCAGCTGCACCGGCTGGACGCCGGTCGGCACGGC
>CALMIQ010000425.1 GCA_937863965.1 uncultured Micropruina sp. | reverse complement strand
GGACCGGAGGCGGATCCGACCAGGCCCCGGCGCGGCGGCCGTGGCTCAGTGCTGGTAGTCGCCGCGGTAGTACTCGAACACCCAGCCGCTGAGCGCCCAGATGCCCAGGACCACGGCCAGGATGCTGATCCACCAGCCGAAGACGGGGCCGAGGGCCAGCAGCTGCACGGTGAGCGCCACCCAGAACGGCCAGATGCTCTTGGGCGGGAAGAAGCCCATGGCTCCGGCGCCCTCGGCGATCTCGGCGTCCTTGCGGTCCTCCAGCCTGGCGTCCATCTTGCGGGCCAGATTGAACATGTAGGCGGCGATCATCACGAACAGCAGCACCGACATGATCAGCGCGACGGTGCCGATGATCTCGTGGGACATGAACCAGTAGATCGGGGACACGATCGCGAGGAAGATCGCGATCGCGGCGAACATCCAGCCTTCGACCTTCATGGGTTCACTCCCCCTTGGGATTCTCGATCGAGGACGGCCGGGTCGAGCCGTCCGGGGTGCTGCCGGTGATCAGGACGTCCAGTTCCTCGGCCCGGTCGACGCCGTGGATCTCCGGATGGTGCAGGTCGAACGCAGGCGACTCGGACCGGATCCGGGGCAGCTTGGAGAAGTTGTGCCGCGGCGGCGGGCAGGACGTCGCCCACTCCAGCGAGCGGCCCCACCCCCACGGGTCGTCGGACTCGACCAGCGGTGCGTTGCGGCTGATCCACAGGTTCCAGAAGAACGGCAGCATCGAGATGCCGAGCAGGAATGCCCCGACGGTGGACACCTGGTTCAGGAACTCGAAGCCCTCCGTCGGCAGGTAGTCGGCGATCCGGCGCTGCATGCCCTCGATGCCCAGCCAGTGCTGCACCAGGAAGGTGAGGTGGAAGCCGAAGAACAGCGTCCAGAAGTGCACCCTGCCCCAGCGCTCGTTCAGCATCCGGCCGGTCAGCTTCGGCCACCAGAAGTAGAAGCCGGCGAACATCGCGAACACCACGGTGCCGAACAACACGTAGTGGAAGTGGGCGACCACGAAGTAGGTGTCGGAGACGTGGAAGTCCAGCGGCGGGCTGGCCAGGATGACGCCGGTGAGGCCACCGAACAGGAAGGTGGTGAGGAAGCCCATCGCCCACAGCATGGGTGTCTCGAAGGTGATCGAGCCGCCCCACATGGTGCCGATCCAGTTGAAGAACTTCACCCCGGTGGGCACCGCGATCAGGAACGTCATGAACGAGAAGAACGGCAGGTTGACCGCGCCGGTGACGAACATGTGGTGCGCCCAGACGGCCATGCTCAGGCCGCCGATGGCCAGGGTCGCCGCGATCAGGCTGACGTAGCCGAAGATCGGCTTGCGGCTGAACACCGGCAGCACCTCGGTGATGATGCCGAAGAACGGCAGGGCAATGATGTACACCTCGGGATGCCCGAAGAACCAGAACAGGTGCTGCCACAGCACCGGTCCGCCGACGCCGGGGTCGAGGATGTGGGTGCCGAGCCGACGGTCGGCCTCGAGCACCAGCAGGCCCGCCGCGAGCACCGGGAAGACCAGCAGCACCAGCAGCGAGGTCACGAAAATGTTCCAGGTGAAGATCGGCATCCGGAACATGGTCAGGCCGGGGGCCCGCATGGTGACGATGGTGGTGACGAAGTTGACCGCGCCGAGGATGGTCGACAGGCCCATCACGTACAGGCCCATCACCCACAGGTCGCCGCCGATGCCGGGCGAGTTGATGGCGTCCGAGAGCGGGGCGTAGGCGAACCAGCCGAACGCGGCGGCACCCTCGGGCGACAGGAAGCCCGAGCAGGCGGTGACGGAACCGAACAGGTACAGCCAGTAGCTGAACATGTTCATCCGCGGGAAGGCGACGTCGGGGGCGCCGATCTGCAGCGGCATGACCGCGTTGGCGAACGCCGCGAACATCGGCGTCGCGAACATCAGCAGCATGATCGTGCCGTGCATGGTGAAGAACTGGTTGAAGGTCTCGTAGTGCAGGTACTGCAGACCGGGGAAGGCGAGTTCGGCCCGGATCGCGAGCGCCAGCAGGCCACCGAAGCCGAAGAAGGCGAACGCGGTGACGAAGTACATGTTGGCGATGACCTTGTGGTCGGTCGACGTCAACAGCGTCATCGCCTTGCTGCCCCAGTTCGCCCGGCGGATCGCCCGGCGCTCGGTGGAGTCGAGGGTCACTCGTGCGACGCTCATCCTTCATGCTCCTCGTTTGCCGGGGCCGACGGAACGGTGTTGACCCACGCGGGCGGCTTCAGCTCACCGGTCTGTCCCTTGGCGGCCAGTTCCTTCAGGTGCGCGTTGTACTCCGCCACGCTCACCACGTGCACGTTGAACAGCATCGCCGAGTGGTAGGTGCCGCACAGCTCGGCGCACTTGCCGAGGAAGGTGCCGGTTCGGTTGGGGGTGACGTCGAAGGAGTTCGGGTGGCCCGGGATCACGTCGAGCTTGAAGTAGAACTCGGGAACCCAGAACGAGTGGATGACGTCGGCCGAGATCAGGTTGAACCGGACCGGTTCGTTGACCGGCAGGTACAGGTCAGGGATGCGCTCGACGGTGCCGGTATCGTGCACGACCACGCCGACCGCCGGGTTCTGCTGCTCCATGTAGTTGAACGACCACGACCACTTCTGGCCGATCACGTTCACGGTGTGCACCGGGCGGTCGTTCACCTTGGCCAGCACGTTGTCCTGGCTCTGCACGGTGAAGAAGAACAGCACGCCGACGATCAGGAAGGGCACCAGGGTGTAGAGGATCTCCATCGGCAGGTTGTAGCGGGTCTGCCGCGGCACCCCGCCGTCGCGCTTGCGGCGGTAGCGGAACATCGCCCAGAACATCAGGCCCCAGACGAAGACGCCGATCACCATGGACGCGATCCAGGCACCGTTCCACAGGTTGCCGATCCAGGGAGCCTGCTCGCTGGCCGCCACCGGCATGCCCCAGCGTCCCCACTGGTCCATCGTGCCCTGACTGCACCCGGTCAGCGCCAGAGCCGCCAGGGCCCCGCACCCCAACGTCAGGACGCGGCTGGGGCGTGTGCGGTTCTTTACCACGGACGTTCCGCCTTCCCACGACGAATGCACCCCGGCGACATGGTGTCTCCGGCAGGCATCCGAGTCGTCAGATTCCTAGGCGCTCACCCTAACCCAAAAGCACATCGGGACGCCCCCCTTGGGCGCCCCGATTGTGCCAATTGCGTGATTGTTACCCGTAGTCCCGCGCGTAGCGGGGATGGGTGGGTGGACTCAGTGGAAGCTGTCGCCGCAGGCGCAGGAGCCCTGCGCGTTCGGGTTGTCGATGGTGAAGCCCTGGGCCTCGATGGTGTCCACGAAATCGATGGTGGCGCCGATCAGGTAGGGCGCCGACATCCGGTCGGTGACCACCGGGACGCCGAACCACTCCTTGGTGACGTCACCGTCGAGCTCGCGCTCGTCGAGGGAGAGCTGGTAGCGCAGTCCGGAACAGCCGCCGGGGGCCACCGAGATGCGCAGGAACAGTTGGTCCTCACTCTGCTGCGAGACCAGGTCCTTGACCTTGGTCGCCGCGGCCTCGGTGAGGATGATGCCGTCGATGTCGAGCTGCTGGTCGAGGGACATGATGACTCCGGTTTCTCGGGAATACTCGCCAGGAGCAACGTCTCCGTGGCGAGCGGGTATTCCGGATCAGTGTAATCCGTCACCGCGGCGGCCGGGGACTCACCATCTCGGTGTCCAACCGGCGGCCAGCCGGCGTCCGGTGGCGGTCAGTGCGGCGGCCGTGTCGGGGCCGGTCTCCAGCGGGTGCGCCGACTCCACGCCCATCACCCGCATCTCCCGCCCGGACATCCCGACGACGGGCGAGACCACCACCAGCGGTGTCTGCGCCGCCTCGCAGCGGCGGGCCAGCTCGGTCACCACACCTCCGCCCCGGCTGCCGAAGTCGAAGGAGTCGCAGGCGGTCACCACCAGATCGGCCGCGACCAGCGGCCGGTCCAACCCGGACGCCTCGGCGCAGAACGCCGCCGGCGTGGCCAGCCGGCCACCGAGGGCGAGGATCGCGAAGCCCAGCCCCCCGGACGCCCCGGCGCCCGGCGCCTGCGCCACGGGCCCGGCGGCCGCGGACGCGAACCGCTCCAGGGCGGCGTCCAGGGCGAGCATGCGCTCGGCCGGGGTACCCAGCCCCCGGCCCCGACGCGACGTGATGCCGCGCAGGCCCAGCAGCAGGTCGCCCTCCTGCCCGGCGGGCACCAGGCCGACCAGGTCGCAGCCGTCGAGCCGTGCCCGGACGGCGTCCAGGCTGAGCCGGGTGAGTTCGGCCAGCGGCTCCGGGCCGGCGTCCAACCGGACGTCGGCGACGGCACCGAGCGCCCCCAGCAGGCCGGCCCCGGCGTCGTGGACGTCGGCACCGGTCAGGTCGATCGCGAGCGTGGCCGGTGGCGTCCCCTGCACCGCGTAGCCGACCAGCCGGCCCAGGTCCGCACTGCTGCCGCCCAGCGGATCGGCGGCCGGCGCCGGGTCGGCGCCGACCGCCACCAGGTCGTCGCGACGGACCAGCCAGCTGGCGCGGAGGGTCTCCAACTCGCCGTCGGGCTCGGCGAGCGCCTCGCCCAGCGGGCGTCCGCCGTCCGCCAGTCCGATGACCGCGACGTCCGCCGCCGCGGCGAACCCGCGCGCCAGGGCGACCGCCGACTGACGCGGGGTGATGGTGCCCACCGGCCCGCTGGCCAGCAGCACCCGCGGACGACGCTCAGGCATCCGCCGGGGCACTCACCGCAGGTTCTCCGACGAGGTCGCCGACTCGCCGGCCACGGGGGCTCCCGGGGCCGGCGGCTGCTCGAAGGTGCCGGCCGGCAGCTCGCCCTGCGCCGCGGACGGCGCCGCGCCGGGCAGCTGCCCGGGCTGCTCGCCACCGATGGACGCCTTCAGCGCGGCCAGCTCGTTGTCCACCTGGGCACTGGAGGCCAGGGCGTCCAGCTCGCGGGTGATGTCGTCCTGCCCCAGGCCGGTCGGGTCGTTGAGGGCCCCACTGGCCAGCAGTTCGTCGACCGCGGCCGCCCGGGCCTGCAGCTGGGCGGTCTTGTCCTCGGCCCGCTGGATGGCCTGGCCGACGTCGCCCAGCTCCTGGCCGAGCCCGCTGAACGCCTCGCTGATCTTGTTCTGCGCCTCGGCGGCGGTGTAGCTGGCCTTGATGGTCTCCTTGCGGGTGCGGAAGGCGTCCACCCTGGCCTGCAACTGCTGGCTGGCGCGGACCAGCCGCTCCTCTTCGGCCTGCAGCGCGGCGTGCTGGGTCTGCAGCTCGGCCAGCTGCTGCTGCAGCCCCGACTTGCGGGTCAGGGCCTCGCGGGCCAGATCCTCCCGGCCGGCCTCCAGCGCCCGCTTGGCGGCGACGGTCAGCTTGTCCAACTGCTGGTTGAGCTGCCCGGCCTGCAGCTCGACCCGCTTGCGGCTGGTGGCCACCTCGGCGACCCCGCGACGGACCTGCTGCAGCAGTTCGAGCTGCTTGGAGTAGGAGTAGTCCAGCGTCTCGCGAGGGTCTTCGAGCTTGTCGAGGGCCTTGTCGGCCTTGGCCGAGAAGATGGCCTTCATCCGTTGGAACAGCCCAGCCATGGGGTCGCCTTCCGTTGACGTTCGCGATCGTTCCGACCAGCCTATCCGGCGGTCGAGCTTGGCCGGTCGCGGAGCTCGACCGGGGGCGCGGCCGGGGTAGGATGAAGGGTCACCTATTCCACCGACATCGAGGTTCGACGTGGGACTGTTCTCTCCCAACAAGGACAAGGCCGCCGCCCAGCAGGGGGCCGCCGAGACCGGGACGCCGGGCGATCCGGCGACCGCCCCGAAGGCCAAGTCCGTGCCGACCCCGAAGCGGCGGGACGCCGAGGCCGCCCGGCGGCAACGGCTCAATCCGCAGCTCTCCCCCAAGGAGGCCCGCAAGCGGGCCCGGCAGGACGCCAGCGCGGAGCGGCGCAAGCAGGTCGAGGCCGCCGACAGGGTCCCGGGCCGGGAACTGATGCGCAACTGGGTCGATTCGCGGTTCAATGCGGCCGAGTGGTCGATGCCCATCCTGATGACGCTGCTGGCGGTGGTCCTGGTGGTCACCCCGATCTACCCGGCGCTGGTCGAGCCGGTCACCTACGGGACCTGGGCGTTCATGGGGCTGGTCGTCGTCGACATCTGGGTGATGTGGCGCGGGTTCAAGCGACTGGCCGCCGAGCGGATTCCCCGCGAGCCGCTGAAGGGCCTGCTCTACTACGGCTTCAACCGTTCCCTGTCGCTGCGCCGGATCCGCATGCCGCGTCCGGTGGTGAAGCGCGGGGACAAGATCTGATGTCCTGGTTCTGGCGTTCCGCCTCCTCGGTCGCGGACGCCGGTGCATTGAGCGCGCTCGGTTTCGACGATCCCTTCGCGTCGCAGGCCGACGCCGAGGCCTGGATCAGCGCCAGCTACGCCGAACTGCCCGCGCTGGGCGTCTCGGCGGTGTCGCTGTATGAGGAGGACCGGCTGGTCTACGGACCGATGAGCCTGGATCCGGAGTAGACGGGGTCGAGATCAGGGGGTCTCGACGAGCTCGACGAACCGGAGGACGGGCTCGGCCGCGGCGCCCGGTCAGGCCGCGAGCGTCGTCCGGCGTCCGCCACGCCACAGCACCAGGGCGAAACCGGTCACCGCCGCACCCACCACGCCGACCACCGGACGCGCCCACTGGGCGGCGCTGACCCGCTCCTCATAGGTCTGCACCTTGGTGCCCTGCGCGTTGCTGCACACCTGACCGGCGTGCATCACCTGCTCGCGGCACCAGAT
>CALMIQ010000424.1 GCA_937863965.1 uncultured Micropruina sp. | reverse complement strand
GCACCGAGGCCATCTCCGCGGACCTCGGCTGGACCCCCGCCGAAAGGACAACTCAATGACCAAGGAAATCGTCGTCACCGCCGAGGCCCCGGCTCCGGCACACGTCTTCTCCCAGGGGGTGAAGAAGGGCGGCCTGTTCCAGGTCTCGGGCCAGGGGCCGATGGACCCGGTGACGAACACCTACATCGGCGAGGGCGACGTGCGGGTGCAGACCCGGCGGACGCTGGAGAACGTGAAGGCGATCCTGGCCGCCGGCGGCTCGTCGGTCGAGGACGTCATCATGTTCCGGGTCTACCTGACCAAGCGCGAAGACTTCCCGGAGATGAACGAGGTGTACGGCGAGTTCGTGCAGGAGAACTGCCCCAGCGGGCGGCTGCCCAGCCGTACCACCGTCTTCGTCGACCTGCCCCACGCCGTGATGCTGGTCGAGATCGACGCCCTCGCGGTCACCGGCTGACCGCGGCCAGATCCCGGCTGAGCGTGCCGTGCGGGCGCACCGCCACGTCGTCCAGGTTCAACCAATCGGCCATCGACCGCAGCTCGTCGCGCAGCCGGGAGGCCACCTCGGCCCGCCGCTGTTCGGCGCCCGGCTCGATCCAGGCCGACTGCACCTGCAGCACGCCGGCGGCCCGGTCGGCCTTCAGATCGACCCGGGCGAGGATTTCGTCGTCGGCCAGGAACAGGTAGACGTAGTAGCCGTAGTCGCGCTGGGCGGCCGGGGTGTAGATGCCGATCCGGTAGTGGACGCCGAACAGCTCCAGCACCCGTGGCCGATGGTGCACCAGGGTGTCGAAGGGCGCGATCAGGGCCTGGCCGGTCAACCGGCGCGGACGCCGCGCGCCGGCCGCCAGCCAGAACTGCTGCGGCAGGCCCGCCACCCGGACGGGTTCCAGGACGCCGGAGGACTGCAGCCGGGCGATCGAATCGCGCACGGCGGGACCGCGCAGGTAGAAGTACTCGGCGAGTGTCTTGGCGTCGGCGATGCCCAGCGCATCGGCCGCGCGGCCGATCAGGGCGTCATAGGACGCCTCGTCGCTCGGGTCGCGGCGGGCCAGCACCCTCGCCGGCAGCACCCGCTCGGTCAGGTCGTAGAGCCGTTCGAAGGCCGAGTTCCGGGCGGCCACCGCGACCGTGCCGCCGTCGAACAGGTACTCCAGGACGTACTTGGCCTCGGACCAGTTCCAGCCCCAGTGGTCCTTGCGGCGCTCCTCGACGTTGTCGATCTGCCGGGCCGACAGCGGCCCGCCCTGCGCCACGTCGGCGAGGATCCGGTCGACCAGGTCGGGTTTGGCGTCCAGGATGCGGGCGAGCGAAGCCCGTTCCCGGGCGGCCCGGCGCCGCATCGCCATCCGGAGCGCGGGCTGCAGCTCGACGTCCAGCAGGCAGGCGGCGTGGCCCCAGTACTCGAACAGCCGCCGCGGGCCGCGTCCGGACGCCCGGTCGAGCAGGGCGACGTCGTAGCGGCCGAGGCGGCTGAACAGCGGCATGTAGTGGGCCCGGACGGCCACGTTCACCGAGTCGATCTGGAACTGGGCGACCCGGTCGATGACCTGCTGGACGTGCCGCATGGTGACCGGCCCGGGCGGCCGCGGCCGCCCGAAACCCTGCGCCGCCAGGGCGATCCGGCGCGCCTGCGCGATGCTGAACGTGGCCATGGCCGGGATGCTACTGGGCGGAACCGACCCGACGCCCGCCTACTGTGGAGGGATCGTCAGGCACTGCTCCAAGACCGTCAGGTTCCTCCCATCGGCCGCCGAACCCTTGTAGACGTTCAGGTTGACCTGAGGCTGGATGCACGCCTCCACCCCCGTCCGGGACGTGGCGTGCACCCGCTTCTTCCATACCACTGTCGTACCCGAGTTGCTCTGGGTCCACTTCGAACCCTTGTCCTTGCGGAAGTTCGAGTGCCGTTTGCCGACCACCTGATCATCGCAGCGGTACGTGAATGCCAGCCCGGCGGAGAGCCCTCCACCGGATACGGACACGGTCAAGCCACCCACATGGAAGCCGCAGGCGGCGTTGTAGTAGATCTGGGTGAAGGTCACGCCGGTGACCGCCTTGCGCTTCTTGCGATCGCACGCTGTGTAGGAGTACACCGTGACCTTCGGGTTCACCAGCTTTGGATCCTCAATGTTCCACCGTTTGCCGCCCATGCTCAGCTTGGTGACCCACCAGCGGGCCGAGAGCTTTCCCTTGACGTTCACCACCATGCAGGCGCCGACATCCTTCGCCGTCCAGAAGTAGGACGTGTTGACGGTGCGGTTGATCGTGCCGCTGGTGGCGGCTTCCGCGAGAGAGGGCTGGCCGGCGACAAGGGCTGCTGCTGTGCTGATCGTGGCAATCGCCAGCCCGGCGATTCGTCGGTACATCGGTGACTCCTTGGGGGTGGAGAAGTCGCTGGCGGGGAGGCCAACGAGGGCCGGGGTAACAATACCCCCGGCCCTCGCTCGCATCTCGCCGGTCAGACGGCGGCCAGCCCGCTCTCGCCGGTGCGCACCCGGACGACGTTCTCGACCGCGGTCACCCAGACCTTGCCGTCGCCGACCGAGCCGGTGCGGGCCGCGCCGGCGATCACCTGCACGACCTCCTCGACCTCGGGGTCGTCGACCAGGATCTCGAGCCGCACCTTGACGATGAAGTCGATGGTGTATTCCTCGCCGCGGTAGACCTCGACGTGGCCCTGCTGGCGCCCGTAGCCGGAGACCTCGCTGAGGGTCATCCCGCCGACACCGTGGCGGACCAGCGCCTTCTGGGTCTGCTCCAGCATCTCGGGCTGGATGATGGCAGTTACCAGCTTCACTTCGAAGCTCCTGTCTTGTCGGTTGCGGGGAAGTCGTCCTTGCTGAGCACCAGGGTGCGGTGCACCCGACTGGAGTAGTAGACCGGGCTCAGGTCGTAGCCGACCTCGCTGTGCTCGGCCAGGTCGATGCCGCCCAGCTCGTCGGTGGTGGAGACCCGCCACCCGACGGTGTACTTGACCACCAGGGCGATCAGGTAGCTCATCACGAACGAGAAGACGATCACCCCGAGGGCACCCACCGCCTGACGCCACAGCTGGTCGAAGCCGCCGCCGTAGAACAGGCCGGCGACCGGCGCGGTCGTCTCAGGATCGGCGATGTAGGACGCCGCCGGATCGGCCAGGAAGCCGATCAGCAGGGTGCCGACCAGACCGCCGACCAGGTGCACGCCGACCACGTCGAGCGAGTCGTCGTACCCGAACTTGTACTTCAGGCCGACGGCGTAGGCGCAGGCCACACCCGCCGCCAGGCCGATGACCAGCGCGCCGATCGGGCTCACCGCACCCGCGGCCGGCGTGATGCCGACCAGGCCGGCCACGATGCCGGACGCGGCGCCCAGCGAGGTCGGGTGACCGTCCCGCAGCTTCTCCACCAACAGCCAGCCGAGCATCGCGGCGGCGGTGGCGGCCAGAGTGTTCACCCAGGCCAGGCTGGCCAGACCGTTGGCGGCAACGGCCGAGCCGGCGTTGAAGCCGAACCAGCCGAACCACAGCAGGGCCGCGCCCAGCATCACCAGGGTCAGGTTGTGCGGCCGCATCGGCTTGGTGCCGAACCCGATCCGCGGGCCCACCACCAGCGCGAGCGCCAACGCGGCGACGCCCGCGTTGATGTGGATCGCGGTACCGCCGGCGAAGTCGACCGCACCGACGACATTGGCGATCCAGCCGCCGACGACGCTGCCGTCATCGCTGCTGAACGCGAACACCCAGTGCGCGGCCGGGAAGTAGACGAGGGTGCCCCACAGGACGGCGAACAGCGTCCAGCCGCCGAACGAGGCCCGATCGGCAATGGCGCCGGAGACCAGCGCCACCGTGATGATCGCGAAGCAGGCCTGGAAGGCGACGAACGCCAGCGCCGGGTAGCTCGCCTCGGGATCGTTGGTCAGCAGGCTCTGCAGGCCCGCGAATTCGAGCGGGTTGCCGATGATGCCGGCGCCGCCGACGGAGTTGCCGAAGGCCATGCTGTAGCCGAAGAGAACCCAGAGGACGCCGATGACGCCCATCGAGATGAAGCTCATCATCATCATGTTCAACACGCCCTTGGCGCGGACCATGCCACCGTAGAAGAGGGCGAGACCGGGGGTCATGAGGAGCACCAGCGCGGCGCTCGTCAGGATCCAGGCGGTGTCGCCCGAGTTGATCTCAAGTAGTGTCATGCCAGAACAATCACCCTTCGGTGTTTCCCCGACGTTCAGGCCCGGTTACGCCCCGATTTCGCGGTGTTACAGCTGTGTTGCGAGGCCATCGGGCGACCCACAGCCGGCACCCTGGTAAACCTCAGGTTGCATCAGTAGGTTGGAGTCATGGCGCCACGGCCGCACGCCCGAGTCCCGGGATGAGCCGGGCGCTTTGTGGTTACGCCCGAGCTCGATGAGCCGGGCCCGATCGACCAGGAGGTTGCAGTGGACGTTCTCGTCACCGGCCGGCATTGCCAGATCAGCGACGACTTCCGCACGCGCGTCAGCGAGCGCCTGAGCGGAGTCGAGAAGCTGCGGGATCGGGTGATCCGGGTCGAGGTTCAGGTTTCGGCCAATCCGCATGCCCGACAACCCGATCGCGCGACCACGGTCGAGATCACCCTACGCAGCCGTGGCCCGGTGGTGCGGGCCGAGGCCAGCGCCGACGAGAAGCTGATCGCCTTCGAGCACGCGCTCGACCGGCTGAAGTCGCAGCTGCGGCGGGCCGCCGACCGGCGCAAGGTGCACCGCGGCCTGCGCGCCGGCCAGCAGTTCGGCGCGCCGCCGCCGGTGGCCGCGCCGCAGCCGGACGAGGAGCGTCCCGAGATCCGCAAGATCGCCGGCCTGGAGGTGCACGGCGACGGGCCGCTGGTGGTCCGCGAGAAGCTGTTCAAGGCGACCCCGCTGACCCTGGCCCAGGCCTTGGACGAGATGGAACTCGTCGGCCACGACTTCTTCCTCTACGTGGACGCCGAAACCGGCGCCCCCAGCGTCGTCTACCGCCGCAAGGCCTACGACTACGGCGTCATCCACCTCGACCTGGAGCAGATCGCCGAACAGAGCGCCTGAGCCTCACCGGCGTCCGTCCAGCCTCGGGGTCGCGGCGACCACCGCGGCCCCGAGCAGCCGGTGCCCGCACTCGCCCAGTGCGCGGTGCGCGTCGGTGAGGGTGGCCCCGGTGGTGACGATGTCGTCCACCAGCACCACCTGAGCGGCCTGCACCGGGAGCGCACGCATGCTGCGCCGCCGGTTCGCGGTCCGGTCCGCGACACCCAGCCCGGCCTGGTCTCGGCTCTCGCCGGCCAGCACCAGGGCCCGCCTGGGTCGGACGTCCAACCCGAGCCGGGCCAGCCCGCGGGCCGTCCGCCTCGCCAGCAGCCAGGTCAGGTCGAAGCCGCGTTCGGCGACGGTGGCGCGGGCCGACGGCACCGGCACCAGCAGCACCGGGCCGCCGGGCCAACGGTCCCGGACGACCGCCGCGGCGCTGCCCAGCAGCAGATCACCCAGCAGCGGCACCAGCCCGAGCCCCTGCCGCTCCTTGCAGGCCAGGATCAGCGCGCGCAACTCGCCGGCGTAGTCGCCGCGCGCCCAGGTGGGGGCGCGTCCGTCACCGGCCGGCACCGGACGCGGAACCAGCGCCCGTACCGTCCCCGCGCACGCTGGGCAGCAGACCGGACCGGGCCGTCCGCAGCCGGCGCAGCTGCCGCCCCAGGCCAGGTCGGCCGCCGCGTCCAGCACCCCGCGCCATCCCATCGGACGAGTCTGCCCCGCCGGCGACCGCGATGACGGGGTTATCCACAGCTCACGGCAGGGAAACGGCCTGCACCCGGTCCAGCCAGCGTTCCCAGGTGAAGTCGTCGACGAACCGCCAGGTCTGCCCGTCGGGGCCGCGCAGCACCGCGCGTCCGGAGCCGGTCACAGCCAGCTGGACCAGTGCCGAGGTGTCGTTGGGCCCGATGTCGGTGGACAGCGCCCCCTCGCTGTCCACGCTGACCACCCGGGTGGTGGGCGTGCCCCCGAGCAGCAGCAGCAGGCTCGCCGGGCCCGCCCAGCCGACGTCCACCACGGGCTGCCCGCTGGGCGCCCAGCCGGCCGGGGTCAGCTCGCGCCAGCCGACGAAACGGACGCCGCCGTCGGTCCGCACGATCGCCGCCACCCCCAGGCTGGAGCGTCCCTGGTTCTCGATCACGACCGCCACCCGGACGCCGTCCGGCGCGGGCACGAAGGCCCTGATCCGGCCGGTGGGCAGCGCGCCGCCGTCCACCTGCAGTTCGCGGCCGTCCTTCACGGCCCGCAGCCGGACGTCGCGGGTCCGGTCGAGCACCGCCCAGAGCTCACCCTGCCGGGTCCAGCGGACGCCGACGAAGTCGGAGCCGTTCAGCTCCACCCGGCCGGCGCCGTCCCGGACGGTGACGCTGCGCAGCCGGGTGCCGTCGTCGGTGACCAGGCCGACCGCCTGCCCGTCGCCCCGCGCCGCGATCGCACTGACCCGGTTCACCGGGCCGCCGATGGCCTGCGGGGAGGCGCCCGGGTCGATCCAGTTGGCGCGCTCCACCACGCCGTCGCGGATCAGGTACACGCCCTCGCCTGCGGTGCCGGGCAGCGGCGCCCCCTCGCCGAAGTCGTCGATGGTCACGGTGTCGCCCGACCCGCCGAGTTCCCAGGGCGTCCCGTTGCCGCTCACCCGCAGGCCGCTGACCCCCTCCAGGGAGGCCAGCGACCAGACCAGCTCGGCGGCCAGCCGGCGGCGCGCCGCGGCGTCCAGGTCGCCGACGGCGCCGGTCAGCTCGGCCGTCACGACACCGTTCGCGTCGAGCGTGACCGCCGCGGCCTCCAGCTGCGCCGCCAGCGGCGGCCGGTAGGCCGGGGCCGCCGCCCGGCTCGGCCCCGCGAGTACGGCCCGGACGGTGTCCAGCATCCCGACCGTGCCGGTCTGGACGAAACGCGGGTCGGGCACCAGCCACTCCCCCGTCGCATCCCAGAAGCAGACGTCGGAACGCACCCAGGTGCCGTTGAACAACGATTGCAGCACCAGCAGCCCGCGCGGGGGCTGAGAGATCCGCCACTGGCCGTCGGCGTCCCGGACCAGGCCGAAGTCGTGGTGGTACTGCCGGCTGGCGGGGGTGAACGAGCCGCGGGCGTCCAGCGTGCCGACCAGCGGCGCGGTGAGCACCACCCCCGAGTCGCTGACCTGCGGCGGGTACCCGCCCGCGTAGATCTCCACCCCGGACTCCGGCCGCCAGAGTTCGGCGGCCTCCGGGGTGAGGAACTGCCGAGCCACCGAATAGCCCGGCTGATAGGTGGCCATGGCGTGCAGGAAGCCCTCGACGATCAGTCCGGGCGAGACATTCGTCGCGGGCGGCACCGGCGCGATGTCGACGCCCGGGTCGGCCTGCTGCTGGGCGGGCGAGTGCCGCTGGACCGGTCCGGTGGTGGGCACCGTCACGCAGCCGCCCAGCAGCATCAGCGAGCACAGCATCAGCGGGCACAGCACCGTCCGCAGCCTCCTCATCCGGCCACCTCGGAATCCTGCGGGACGACCGGCCACGGCGAGGAGATGAAGCTTCCGCCCGCGTTGCGCGGCACGGTCAGCCGGAACTGCGCGCCCTGACCCGGACGCCCCCACGCGTTCAACCAGCCGTTGTGCAGCCGGGCGTCCCCCAGCGCGATCGCCAGGCCCAGGCCGCTGCCGCCGACGGTCCGGCGGCGGGCCGGGTCGGCCCGCCAGAACCGGTTGAAGACCTGGTGCGCCTCGGCGGCGCTGAACCCGACCCCGTGGTCGCGGACGGCCACCGCGACGGCGGTCGCGTCGGCGCGGACGTGCACGCTGACCGGGCGGCCCTCGCCGTGCTCGATCGCGTTGGTGATCAGGTTCCGCAGGATGCGCCGGATCCGGCGCGGATCGACGTCGGCCACGCAGCGCCCGGGGGCGTCCAGCTCGAGCGGCGTGCCGTAGCGCTGGGCCAGCCGGGACTGCGCCGCCAGCTCCTCGGCGGCGACCTGGCTCAGATCGACCTCGTCCAGGTTCAGTTCGGCGGCGCCGGCGTCGAACCGGCTGATCTCCAGCAGGTCGGTGAGCAGTTCCTCGAAGCGGTCCAGTTCGGCCGACAGCAGTTCGGCGCTGCGGGCGGCCAGCGGGTCGAACTCCTCGCGCTGCCCGTGCAGCACGTCCGCGGCCATCCGGACGGTGGTCAACGGCGTCCGCAGCTCGTGGGAGACGTCGGAGACGAACTGCTGCTGGACCTGGGAGAGGTCCTCCAGCTCGGTGATCTTGCGGTCCAGCTCGGTCGCCATGTGGTTCATCGACCGGGCCAGCCCGGCCAGGTCCTCGGTGCCGCGGACCGCCATCCGGTCGTCGAGGTGCCCGGCCGCGAGCCGCTCGGCGGCCAACCGCGCGGCCCGGATCGGCCGCAGCACCTGGAGCGCGATCAGCCACACGGTGGCGACCACGCCGATCAGCACGATCATCCCCGCCACCGCCGTCGCCCGCTGGACGACGGCGAGGGTGTCCGCCTCGGGCTGCTGGGTGAACAGGAAGTAGACCGGGTAGCGCAGGCCTCCGGGCGCCGACAGCGCCGAGCCGATCGCGAGGCCGGGGACGGCCGGGCGGGCGTCCACGAAGCGGATCTCGGTGGGCGTCGAATACACCCCGTCGGCGCCCAGCACGGCGCGGCGCAGCGACTCGGGGACGCTGGAGGACTCCAGCCCCGCCGAGCCGATGTCGGAGACCGGGCCGGCCACCACGACGTAGTACTGGTTCCCGACCGAGCCGCGGTAGGCGGCGTCCCGGGCCAGCTGGGTGAGCCGCTCGTTGATCGACGCGGTGCGCAGGTTCAGGGTGCGCAGGTCGCGTTGCATGCCGTCCAGCACCACGGACGCCTCGGCCAGGCTGGATTGCCGCTTGCCGTCGAGGATGCCGCGCGACGACTGGTCCATCAGGAACCAGCCGGTGGCGGCCAGGACGGTCAGCGCCGCGACCAGCGCCGTCACCACCACCCGGAACGGCAGCGAGCGGGCCCAGGGCGTGCGCGCGCGCCGCTCGCCCACCTCGGCGATCATGTCGCTTCGCGGGGCTCCCCGGCCCGGTAGCCGACGCCCCGCACGGTGACGATGATCTCGGGGTGCTCGGGGTCGTGTTCGATCTTGCTGCGCAGCCGCTGCACGTGCACGTTCACCAGGCGGGTGTCGGAGGCGTGCCGGTAACCCCACACCTCTTCGAGCAGCAGCTCGCGGCTGAAGGCGTGCCGCGGACGCCGGGCCAGGGCCAGCAGCAGGTCGAACTCCAGCGGGGTGAGCGCGATCAGTTCCGAGCCGCGGCGGACGGTGTGCTCGGGCACGTTGATCACCAGGTCGCCGATCGGCAGCAGGCCGGAATCCTCGTCCGAGACACGGCGGCGCAACCGGGTGCGGATCCGGGCCAGCAGCTCCTTCACCTTGAACGGCTTGGCGACGTAGTCGTCGGCGCCGGCCTCCAGGCCCTCGACCACGTCACGGGTGTCGGACTTCGCGGTCAGCATCACGATCGGGACGCCGGAGACGGCCCTGATGTCGCGGCAGACGTCCACGCCGTCGCGGCCGGGCAGCATCAGGTCGAGCAGCACCAGGTCGGGCCGGTACTGCTGGAACGAGCCGACCGCGCGGAGGCCGGAGCTGCACCAGGCGGCGTCGAAGCCGTCGGCGCGCAGCACCAGTTGGAGCATCTCGGAGAGTGCGACGTCGTCGTCGATCACGAGGATGCGTTGCGTGCGCTGCATGCCGTCCGACACTGCACCCCCTCGGTAACCCTGTTCGCGGACGATTGCCTGGAGTGTAGTCGTCAGTTTCGTTCGGGCGTCGAGGTCCAACTGGCCAGCAACGCCAGGTCGCCGCCCTGGCGGCGCAGCACCCGGCGCCACAGGGTGTCGGGGTCGCGGTCGTAGACGTCGGCGTAGGTGGCCCGCACCACGTGCCACCAGCCTTGCTCCAGTTCGCGTTCCAGCTGTCCGGGGGCCCAGCCGGCGTAGCCGGCGAAGATCCGCAGGTCGCGGTAGGCGCCCTCGGCGATCTCCACCGGCGTGTCCAGGTGCAGCAGGCCGACGGCGTCGAACAGGGAACGCCAGCCGGGCGGTTCCTCGTCCGGGCGCTGCGGCGAGGCCAGGCAGATCGCCCCCTCCTGGGAGACCGGGCCGCCTTCGAACAACACCCGTGGCTCACTGACCAGGGGCGCCCAGGCGGGCAGCGCGCTGCGCAGGTCGATGGTGGCCTCGCGGTTCAGCACGACCCCCAGCGAGCCGGACTCGTCGGCGTCCAGCACCAGCACGACGGTCTGGTCGAAGACCCCGTCGCTGAGTTCGGTGCTGGCCACGAGCAGCACGCCGGGCGTGGCTTCACCGGTCATTCCGCTCGCCCCCTCATGGCTCCAAGGATGCCATCACCGGCTCTTCGGCGGACCCTCCCTGTGGTGGTGGCGGCCGATCGGCAGCACCAACGGCGTCCCCGAGACCTGATCGGCGACGACGCGGCAGTCGAGGCCGGAGACGTCGGCGACCAGGCTCTCCCGGATGACGACCGCGCGGCCGCAGGTTCGTCCTGTCACATCCCGCCCGCGGCCGGTGTCGTATGGGTGAGTACGACCACATAGGAGAGACTCATGACCAGCACGACCCGACTGCCCCTTGCCGAGCCGACCGGCGTGCTCGGGACGATCCTGAAGGGAGCCACCCGGAAACTGCTCGGCCGGGTACCGAGCCCGCTCGGGGTCTACTGGCACAACCGCCGGGTGCTCAAGGGCTATCTCGCGATCAGCGCCCGGGCGCAACGCTGGAACGCCTGCGACCCGAGCCTGAAATCGTTCGCGCACATGGCGGTGGCATCGCTGCTGGGCTGCACCTGGTGCCTCGATCTCGGCTACTTCCAGGCCCGCAACGAACACCTCGACCTGGCCAAGGCCCGCGAGGTCCCCCGCTGGCGCAGGTCGGACGTGTTCACGCCGCTGGAGCGCGAGGTGATGGGTTACGCCGAGGCGATGACGCAGACGCCGCCGAGCGTGACCGACGAGCAGGCCGAGCGGCTGCTGGCCCAGCTCGGCGCCGCGGGGCTGGTCGAACTCACCGCCTACGTCTCGCTGGCGAACTTCTACGCGCGGACCAACGTCGCCCTGGGCGTCGAGTCCGACGGTTTCGCCGCCGCCTGCGGACTGCCGCCACTCGCCTTGGCCTAGCATCGGGCGTATGGACGACGATCCGTTCCTGGCTCACCGGAGCCTGCTGTTCACCATCGCCTACGAGCTGCTCGGCTCGGCGGCCGACGCCGAGGACGTCGTGCAGGAGAGCTGGCTGCGCTGGGCGGAGGCCGACCGCACCGAGGTGCGTGAGCCGCGCGCCTACGCGGTCCGGATCGTCACCCGGCAGGCGCTGAACCGGCTGCGGACGCTCGCCCGGCGGCGCGAGGACTATGTCGGACCCTGGCTCCCGGAACCGCTTCTGACCAGCCCCGATGCGGCCGCGGACGTCGAACTGGCAGAGAGCGTCTCGCTCGCGATGCTCGCCGTTCTGGAGACGCTCGGCCCGATCGAGCGGGTGGTGTTCGTGCTGCACGAGGTGTTCGCCACCCCGTACGCCGAGATCGCCGCCAGCCTGGGCAAGACACCGGCGGCGGTGCGGCAGATCGGTCATCGGGCGAGGGCGCACGTGGCGGCGCGGCGTCCGCGGATGCAGGTGGACCGGCGGGTCCAGCACGAGGTCATCGAGAAGTTCCTCGACGCCGCCCGGGGCGGGGACGCCGAGGCACTGATGGGCCTGCTCGCCCCCGAGGTCGTGATCCTGACCGACGGCGGCGGCATCGCGGCCGCCGCCCGGCGTCCGATCGAGGGACCCGCCAAGGTCGCGGCGTTCCTGACCGGCCTGACCCGCCGGTTCCCCGACTTCAGCGTGTCGAGGATCGAGGTGAACGGTGGCCCGGCGGTGCTGCTCGACACCCCAGGCGAATACCCGACCGTGCTCTCGCTGACCGCCGCGGACGGCCTGATCACCCGGCTCTTCGTCGTCCGGAACCCCGAGAAGCTCGGCCGGCTCGGCGCCGAGACCACGCTGACGCGATGACCACGTCCCCATCGAAGGAGCAGCCATGACCGACGACCGAATCCCGCTGGTCGACCGCGTCCGCGGAGCGCTCGCCGATCAGCCGTCGACCCTGGAGAAGCCGATGTTCGGCTGCCGGGCGTTCATGGTCGACGACAAGCTGGCGGTGGCGGTGCGGACCAACAGTGACCTACTGGTGCGCATCGACCCCACGCGCCACGACGAGTTGCTGCGGGTGGCCGGAGCGAAGCCGGCCGAGATGGGTGCCGGACGGACGATGGGTCCGGGGTGGCTGGACGTCGCCACCGACACCCTCGATGACGAGGACGCCCTGGCTTTCTGGATCGGCGTGGCGCTGGAGTACAACCCGCGGGCCCGGAGATCGGGGCGCTGACCCGGCCGAGCCGGATCGATCAGGAATCGAGAAGCCCGGACGCCGGCCCGCGCCTAGCCTGAAGCAATGACGACGACGATCGGCTTCGCGGCCCAGGTGCAGAGAATCGGCGACCGGACCCTGGTGCGGCTACCCGACGATGCCAGCGCCGCGTTGCCGTCGCGCGGACAGGTCGCCGTCGATGCGGTGATGAACGGGCGCGCCTTCGCGGCCGTGCTCGAGCCGGACGGCCGGCGGGGCCACTGGCTGGCGGTCGACGAGGAGCTGCGCGAGGCGCTGGCACTCGGTGACTCCGGCACCGTCACGCTCGCGGTGGAACCGGCGAAGGAATGGCCGGAGCCCGAGGTGCCCGGCGACCTGCGGCATGCCCTGTCCGAGGCAGCCGACCTCGCCGGCGTCTGGGGCGACATCACACCGATGGCCCGCTGGGAGTGGGTGCGCTGGGTGAACGCCACCAAGAATCCGCAGACCCGCGAGCGGCGCGTCGAGGTGAGCATCTCCAAGCTGCGGGCCGGCAAGCGGCGTCCGTGCTGCTTCGATCTCGCCTCCTGCACCGATCCTGAGGTCTCCAAGAGCGGCAAGCTGATCGATCCGGAGTGAGCCACGCGGCGGTAGCCATTCGAG
>CALMIQ010000423.1 GCA_937863965.1 uncultured Micropruina sp. | reverse complement strand
TCGCCGGCTACCTGGCGCAGGCCGGCTGCGACCGCGGCGACTTCGCCGAGTACGCGCGGCTGCGCGCCGAGATCTCGGCGCTGGAGGCCGACGCGGCCCGCGGCCGGCGTGCCGACCGCCGCGCCGAGGCGCTGGGCGTCCTGCTCGAACTGCGGCCCGGCGACATCCTGCAGGTGCCGGCCGGACGGCACACCGGCTGGGCGGTGGTGGTCGACCCGGGCCTGGCCAAGGGCGACCCGCAACCGATGGTGATGACGCAGGAGCGGCAGCTGAAGCGGCTGTCGCTGGTCGACTTCCCGACCCCGCCGGTGGTGGCCGGCCGGATGCGCGTCCCGAAGCACTTCGACCCGCGGCAGCCGGCGTCCCGACGCAACCTGTCGGCGGCGTTCCGGTCCAAGCTGGCCGAGTTGGATCTCTCGCAGTCCCGCTACCGGCCGAGCGCGGTGGACGCCGAGGTGACCGACCGGATCGCCGAGCTGCGGCGCCGGTTGCAGGCGCATCCCTGCCACGCCTGCCCCGATCGGGAGAACCACGCCCGCTGGGCCGAGCAGGCGCTGCGGCTGGAGCGCGACAACGCCGGGCTGCAGCGCCAGGCCGACAAGCGCACCAACACCATCGCCGTGAAGTTCGACAGGATCTGTTCGGTGCTCGAGTCGCTGGGCTATCTGACCGAGGGCGGCACCCGGGTGACGGACGCCGGGCGCATGCTCGCCCGGATCTACTCCGAGCTCGACCTGGTCGGCGCCGAGTGCATCCGGGCGGGCGTGTTCGACCACCTGTCCGCACCGCAACTGGCCGCGGTGTTGTCGTCGCTGGTGTTCGAGGCCCGCGGCGGCGACCGGCGCCGTCCGCCGCGGATGCCGGACCGGGCGTCCGAGTCGGCCCAGCAGGAGCTCCGCAGGGTCTGGCGGGACGTCGGCCTCACCGAGCGCGACCACCGGCTGGAGCGTGGTCCCGAACCCGACATCGGCTTCGCCGAGCCGATCCACGCCTGGGCGTCCGGACGCCCGCTGGGCGACGTGCTGGACGAGTCCGGCCTGACCGCCGGCGACTTCGTCCGGTGGGCGCGCCAGGTGGTGGACTTCGCCGGCCAGGTCGGCCAGGCCGCCGGCCCCGGCCCGCTGCGGACGACCTGCCGCGAGGTCGTCGACCGCGTCCGCCGGGGCGTCGTGGACGCCGCACCCCTGGAGGACTGACCGGACCGGGTGCGGGCGCTCCCGCGGCGTGACCCACACCGGGTTAGGGTGGTCGGAGCCCCCGACCCGAGGAGTCCGATGCGCCGCACCGCCATGACGTTGGCCGCCATGCTCGCCTGCGCCGGTTGCACGTTGCCCGGCGGCAGCCAGACCAGTGCGCCGCCGATGCCGAGCGAGGGGACGGCGCAGCCCAGTGCCGGCGGCACGACGCAGCCGACGGCGATGCCCAGCGCGGACGCGGTGCTCGCCTCGCGCTCGACGAGCTATGACGGCAAGAAGGCGAAGGTCGACCTCAACCAGGTGGTGGTGGCCGGTGATGTCACCACCGTCACCTGGACCCTCAGCAACCCGTCGGCGAAGGATTCGATTCTGCTGGTGGGCGGCCTGTACAAGGACACCAACATCTTCAGCGACGGGCTCAAGGCCACCGTGCCGGGCTCCGACGCGGACGTGGAAGGGGATCTCAGGGCGGCGGACGGGGTGTACCTGGTCGACACCGTGAACAAGCGGCGGTACCTGGCCGCCCGCGACTCGGCCGGGGTCTGCCTGTGCTCGTCCACACCGCGCTGGGAATCGCTCCAGCCGGGGTCGTCGATGCCGTTCTCGGCCACCTACCGTGCGATCCCCGAGGGAGTCGATACGGTGAACGTGTCGATTCCCGGCCTCGGCACGTTCGTCAAGGTGCCGGTGCAGCGATGAGGCGGTGCGCGCTGTCGGTGACGGCGCTGGGAATCCTTCTGGTCGGCGCGGCCGGGACGGCGCAGGCCGAGACCACGACGCCGTCGCCGTCCCCCTCGTCCGGGGCCACCACCCCCGCGACGGACCCCTTCGTCCGGGACTTCGACGGCGAAGTCCGTGACCTGACGTTTCCCGAGGCCAACACGGATGGGTCGGTGACCGAGGTCGGTTCGCAGATCATGCTCAAGGCGGACGTGTTCTTCGCCTATCGCAAGGCCAACCTCAACGCCAGGGCGGCGGCCGCGCTCGACCG
This sequence comes from uncultured Micropruina sp., assembly GCA_937863965.1. Taxonomy (GTDB): domain Bacteria; phylum Actinomycetota; class Actinomycetes; order Propionibacteriales; family Propionibacteriaceae; genus Micropruina. The sequence continues at coordinate 880 of CALMIQ010000423.1, read as the reverse complement.
GGCGGCGCAGCGGCTCGCGGATCTCGGGGCCACCAAGGTGCGGGTCGACGGCTACACCGACAGCAAGGGATCCGCGGCCTACAACAAGGGCCTCTCGAAGCGCCGGGCGGAGGCCGTTCGAGCGGCCCTGGCGGCGCGCCTGCCCGGGCTGGACTACGCGGTGAAGGGCAACGGCGAGAGCCGCCCGGTGGCCACCAACGAGACCGGCAAGGGGCGGGCGCTGAACCGCCGGGTCACCATCACGGTCACGGGCTGACCGGCCGGCGATCGCCGCTACCCTGAGCGGCATGAGCGTCGCGATCCGCGTCATTCCCTGCCTGGACGTCCACGACGGGCGGGTGGTCAAGGGGGTCAACTTCCTCAACCTGCGCGATGCCGGCGACCCGGTCGAACTGGCGGCGGCCTACGGCGAGCAGGGTGCCGACGAGCTGACCTTCCTGGACATCTCGGCGTCCTCCCAGGGCCGGGAAACCACCCACGACATGGTGCGCCGCACGGCCGAGACGGTGTTCATCCCGCTCTGCGTCGGCGGGGGAGTGCGCGGTGTCGAGGACGTCGACGTGCTGCTGCGCACCGGCGCCGACAAGGTGGGCATCAACACCGGCGCGATCAGCCGTCCGCAGGCGATCGACGAAATCACCCAGCGGTTCGGCAACCAGGTGCTGGTGCTCTCGCTGGACGCCCGCCGCGAGGACGGACAGCCGTCCGGCTTCGGCGTCACCACCCACGGCGGCCGGAAGGCGGCCGGGCTGGACGCGATCGAGTGGGTGCGCGAGGCGGTCGACCGGGGTGCGGGCGAGATCCTGCTCAACTCGATGGACGCCGACGGCACCACCGCCGGGTTCGACCTGGAGATGATCGAGGCCGTCCGGAAGGTGGT
>CALMIQ010000422.1 GCA_937863965.1 uncultured Micropruina sp. | reverse complement strand
TGCCCTGGGTGAGACCCATGATGATCGAGAAGATCATCGTGGTGGCGCCGACCACCGCGGTGCCGATCAGCACCGGCTTGGCGGTCGCCTTGAAGGTGTTGCCGGCACCGTCGTTGTCCTCCAGCAGCGCCTTCGCCCGGCCCCAGTGCGGGGTGAAGCCGTACTCGGCCTGGATCTCCTCGGCGACGCCGGGCTGGTCCTCGATGGTGCTCAGCTCGTAGACCGACTGGGCGTTGTCGGTGACCGGTCCGTAGGAGTCGACGGCGATGGTGACTGGGCCCATGCCGAGGAAGCCGAAGGCCACCAGCCCGAACGCGAACACCGCCGGCGCCACCATCAGCGCCCCGACGCCCAGGCCGGAGATCAGGAACGAGAAGGCCATCAGCGCGATGATCGCGACGCCCAGCCAGAATGCCGAGAAATTGCCGGCCACCAGGCCGGACAGGATGTTCAGCGACGGGCCGCCCTGGTTGGAGCTCTTGACCACCTCTTCGACATGCACGGACGAGGTCGAGGTGAACACCTTCACCAGTTCGGGGATCAGGGCGCCCGCCAGGGTGCCGCAGGAGATGATCGTGGACAGCTTCCACCACAGCGTGCCGTCGCCCAGGTCGGGGATCAGCAGGTACGAGGTCAGGTAGGTGGCCGCGATGGAGACCACCGAGGTGATCCAGACCAGATTGGTCAGCGGGCGTTCGAAGTCCATCGAGCGCAGGTGCCGGTACTTGGCGGCGGTGATCACGGCGTTGACCTCGTAGGACGCCGCGGACGCCAGCACCATGATCGCCCGGATGAAGAAGATCCAGCACAGCAGCTGCACCTGGACCAGGGGGTCGTGCACCGCCAGCAGGATGAAGGTGACCAGGGCGACGCCGGTGACGCCGTAGGTCTCGAAGCCGTCGGCCGACGGCCCGACCGAGTCGCCCGCGTTGTCCCCGGCGCAGTCGGCGATCACGCCCGGGTTGCGGGCGTCGTCCTCCTTGATCTTGAAGACGATCTTCATCAGGTCCGAGCCGATGTCGGCGATCTTGGTGAAGATGCCGCCGGCGATGCGCAACGCGGACGCGCCCAGCGACTCGCCGATCGCGAAGCCGATGAAGCACGAGCCGGCGATCTCGGGCGGCAGGAAGAGCATGATCGCGAGCATCATGAACAGCTCGACGCTGATCAGCACCATGCCGATGCTCATCCCGGACTTCAGCGGGATCTGGTGCAACGCCAGCGGACGCCCCCGCAACGCGGCGAACGCCGTCCGGCTGTTGGCGTAGGTGTTCAGCCGGATGCCGAACCAGGCGATGCCGTAGGAGCCGGCCATGCCGACGATGCTGAAGGCCAGCACGATGGCCACCCGGTCCCACCCCAGGCCGGCCAGGAATTTGAAGTACACCAGGATGACGGCGCCGATGAAGACCCACAGCAGCAACAGGAACCGGCCCTGCTGGATCAGGTAGGCCTTGCAGGTCTCGTAGATCAGCTCGGAGATCTCCCGCATCGACGAGTGGGCGGGCAGCCGCCTCACCTGGAGGAACCTGACCAGCCCGAAGGCGAGGCCGGCGATCGCGATCAGCAGGCCGATGCCGAGCAGCTGTTTGCCGCTGATCAGGCCGAGGAAGGTGACCTGGTCGAGGTCGGGCAGGGTCAGGTTGGCCTCACCGCCGCCGGCGTGCGGCGGGGGAGCCTTGGCGCTCCCGGAGCAGCCCGCCAGCGCCGCGCCGAGCAGCGCGGTCAGCGGGACGAGGGCGGCACGCGTCCGCCGGGAAACGGGATGTAGGGCCGTGGTCACGACAGTGTTCCTCACAGGAGTCATCGCCGGCGGCTGACGGGAGCCACCGCTGAATTCACGCTACTACCGTGTGTCGTAGACGTCCGGCGGATCGGTGCAGAGGCCAGGGTGCGGGCGCCGGCGTCTCAGTGGGCGGCCGCCAGGGGAGTCAGCCGATGCCGAGTTCCACCGCGCGGATCGCCAGGGCGACCCGATTGGTCGCGCCGAGCTTCTCCATCAGCGCGGTGACGTGGTACTTGACCGTCGAAGGCGAGAGATAGACCGCGCGGGCGATCTGCTCGGTGGTCCGACCCTCGCGGATCAGCGACAGGATCTGCCGCTCCGTGGGGCTCAGCAGCTCGCCCACATCGGGCCGGTGCCGGCGGTCGATCAGGCCGGCGCTGGCCCCGGCCAGGATGGCGATGCCATGGCGGGCGGTGTGCACGGCGTGGATGATCGCCTCCGGGGCGAGGTCCTTGGGCAGGAAGCCGAGGGCGCCGGCGCTCAGCATGGCCGCGGCGGCCCGCGGGTCGGTCAGCGAGGTCAGCGCCAGCACCTGCGTCTGTGGGGAGGCGGCGCGGAGCCGCCGGGTGGTCTCCGGTCCGTCGAGGCCGGGCATCACGACGTCCACCAGGGCCACGTGCGGCCGGTCGGTCGCGACGGCGTCGATGGCCTCGGCGCCGGACTCGTAGGTGCCGCGGACGACCAGCCCGGACGCCGCGCCGAGGCAGTTCGCCAGCATCGTCCGGACGAAGGGGTCGTCGTCGACGATGACGACCCGGGTCATCGCCGCCCCCCGATCGGCACGGTCACCCTGGTGATCCACTGCGAACCCTCCTGTCTGGCCTCCAGCTGGCCGCCGACGACGGCGAGTCGCTCGGCGACGCCGAGCAGCCCGAGCGGCTCGGCGGTACCGGTCGGCCGGTCGTCGGCGGCGACCTCGTTGATGAAGGCGAGGTCGGCCGCCTTCTCGTCGATGCTGGCCACCACGGCGCACGGCCGCGTCGCCGCACCATGCCGTTCGATGTTGGCGACGGCCTCCTTGACGATCTCGGCGAGCACGCTGCCGGCGTCCGCGGGGACGTCGTCCAGGTCGCCGTCGATGGCGGTCGCCACCTGGAAGCCGCCGGCCTCCAGGCGTCCGATGCCGTCCCGCATCGTGGTGGCCAGGGAACCGCCCGAACTCAGGCTGCCCTCGGAGTCGGAGTCCCGGAGAGCGCCGAGCAGCCAGCGGAGTTCGCCGGCGACCTGGCCGATCTCGTCGGCGATCGGACGCAGTTGCGACGCGTCCCCGGCCGTCGCCGCCTCGTGCGCGTGCAGGGAGAGCCGGGCCAGGCTGCGTGCCACGGTGTCGTGCAGGTCGCGGGCCAGGCCCAGCCGCTGCTGCGCCAGGGCGGCGATCCGGGTCTGCTCCTGGGCCCGCTGGAAGGCGGCGATCGCGCCGCCGAGCAACCACATGACGGCGAACAGCCAGGCCCACACCAGGCTGCTCAGCAGGCCCCGGGCGAGGTCGCCCGGGTAGGCGAAGAGCTGCACGACGGTGAGGATCAGCCAGTAGCCGAGGCTCATCGCGAGGCGTTCGCGGCGCTGCCCACGGATCCCGGTGCCCAGAACGGGGAGCAGGGCCGCGTACTGGCCGATCTCAGCCCACTCCGGCGGCGCCTGCGCGTACAGCAGCAGCACCGCTCCCAGGGCGACGCCCGCGGTGCGGGGCCAGCGGACCGTGAGGGCGGCCAGCAGGCAGGCGGTGAGGTCGGCGGCGACGGACAGCGGCTGCCCGAAGTTCAGCCCGATCATCACGCTGAGCACCGCCAGCAGGACGGCCAGGGTGAGATCGAGGGCACCGCCGACGAGCAGTCGATGGACTCCGGCCGGCCGCATGTGCCTATCAAACCGTCTGCCGCTCGCAACTGCCAGTCGCTGACCTTTCGGACAGTCCTCGCGGCGGAAAGACTGAACCAAAGTCCGAAACCTCGGGGCTCGCCTCGGCCAGGTGGCCAGTCGTCGTTCCCGGCGACGGTGTGTCCGCCTCGCCGGGTGAGATCTTCGGTCATGCCAAAGCTTCACCGACCCCACCCCCGGTTCCGAGACGTGCTTGTCCCTCACGTCATCGCGGCCCTCCTGGTGGGGTCGGTGATGGTGGGGACGACGTCCACCCAGTTCGCCGATTCGGACTGGTGTGACCTGTTCCCACAGTGGCCGGGCTGCCCGGTGTAGCCCGGCCAGGCACGCACGAAACCGCGGTGGCGCTGCCGACGGACGCCGGTCATCGGGAGGGAAATGATGGACGTCTGGTTCCTGGCCGGCGCCACCGCGTTCGTGCTGGTCCTCGTCGGCGTGAAGGCCGCGCGCTCGCTCCATCGCGGCCGTCACCGGCGCTGCGCGGACGGCCGGATCAGCCGCTGAACGAGGCCCCGTATCAGCGTGCGGGACGCGGAGCCGTCCGCTCAGCCGTGGCCGGGGTTAGGCGATCCTAAGAAGTTTGACCCCTGTTCTGATTCGGCAAGAATGGTCTTGTGAAAAAGGAAGCGGTCATCAAATCCGGCGCCTCGGCGCCGGTGGCCGAGTCCGACGCGTCCACCCGGGCTCGCGTCGCCCGGTCCATCCTGCAGCACGGCCCGTCCACGGCGTCCGAGCTGGCCCAGCGGCTGCATCTCACCCCGGCGGCCGTCCGGCGGCACCTGTCGGTGCTGATCGGCGTCGGCCACCTGAGTTCGCGCCAGCAGCGGGTCTACGGTGCCCGGGGCCGCGGCCGTCCGGCCATGGTCTTCGCGCTCACCGACGCCGGGCGGGCCGAGTTCCCGCACGCCTACGACACGCTCGCCATCGATGCCCTCGCCTTCCTACGCGAATCCCTGGGCGAGGACGGGGTCAAGCGGTTCGCCGACGAGTTCGTCGCCGCGATCGCGACCCGGTTCGACGAGATCCGCGGGGAATACGACAATCCCGTCGATGCGTTGGTCAAGGCGTTGAACGATGCGGGCTACGTGGCCTCGGTGGACGCCGTGGCCACGGGCAAGCAGCTCTGTCAACATCACTGTCCGGTCGCCCTGGTGGCGGCCGAGTTCCCCGAGTTGTGCGAGGCCGAGACCAGGGTCTTCGCCCAACTCCTGGACAGCCACGTCCAGCGGCTGGCCACCATCGCCCACGGCGACGGGGTGTGCACCACCCACGTCCCACGGCCGGTGAAGCCGTCCGATCATCCGAATAGAAAGGCCGCCTCATGACGACCACCGCACCGCAGGCCCCCGGCCTGGGGGCAACCCAGGAAGAGCACCTCGACGCGCTCGGCAAGTACCAATGGGGGTGGCACGACTCCGACGTCGCCGGTGCCGGCGCGCAGCGCGGGCTGAACGAGGCCGTCGTGCGCAACATCTCCGCCCTGAAGAACGAGCCGGAGTGGATGCTGAACACCCGGCTCAAGGGGCTGCGGCTGTTCGACCGCAAGCCGATGCCCACCTGGGGCGCCGACCTGAGCGAGATCGACTTCGACAACATCAAGTACTTCGTCCGGTCCACCGAGAAGCAGGCCCAGACCTGGGACGATCTGCCCGCCGACATCAAGGACACCTACGACCGGCTGGGCATCCCCGAGGCCGAGAAGGCCCGGCTGGTGGCCGGCGTCGCCGCCCAGTACGAGTCCGAGGTGGTCTACCACAAGATCAACGAGGAACTGGAGCGCCAGGGTGTCATCTTCCTCGACACCGACACCGGCCTGAAGGAACACCCGGAGATCTTCCAGGAGTACTTCGCTTCGGTCATCCCGGTCGGCGACAACAAGTTCGCCTCGCTGAACACCGCGGTCTGGTCGGGCGGCTCCTTCGTCTACGTGCCGAAGGGCGTCCACGTGACCATCCCGCTGCAGGCCTACTTCCGGATCAACACCGAGAACATGGGCCAGTTCGAGCGCACGCTGATCATCGCCGACGAGGGCTCCTACGTGCACTACGTCGAGGGCTGCACCGCGCCGATCTACTCCTCGGACTCGCTGCATTCGGCCGTGGTCGAGATCATCGTGAAGAAGAACGCCCGGGTTCGTTACACGACGATCCAGAACTGGTCGACCAACGTGTTCAACCTGGTCACCAAGCGCGCCACCTGCGAAGAGGGCGCCACCATGGAGTGGATCGACGGCAACATCGGCTCCAAGGTGACCATGAAGTACCCGGCGGTCTACCTGATGGGCGAGCACTCCCGCGGCGAGACCCTGTCGATCGCCTTCGCCGGCGAGGGCCAGCACCAGGACGCCGGTTCGAAGATGGTGCACTGCGCGCCGCACACCTCGAGCTCGATCATCTCCAAGTCGGTGGCCCGCGGCGGCGGACGCTCGTCCTACCGCGGCCTGCTGCAGGTGCAGGAGGGCGCGCACCACTCGGCGTCCTCGGTGAAGTGCGACGCGCTGCTGGTCGACACCATCAGCCGCTCCGACACCTACCCCTACGTCGACGTCCGCGAGGACGACGTGTCGCTGGCCCACGAGGCCACCGTGTCCAAGGTGAGCGACGACCAGCTGTTCTACCTGATGCAGCGCGGGATGGGCGAGGACGAGGCGATGGCGATGATCGTCCGTGGCTTCGTCGAGCCGATCGCCCGCGAACTGCCGATGGAGTACGCGCTGGAACTGAACCGCCTGATCGAACTGCAGATGGAAGGAGCCGTCGGCTGATGGCCGCACCCGTGATGGAGGCCGTGGAGGCGCTCGAGTCGCATCTCCACCCCACCCCTTCGTTCGAGATCGACGACCATCCCTACCCGAAGGGACAGGAGGAGATCTGGCGGTTCTCGCCGCTGCGCCGGATGCGCTCGCTGCTCACCGACCAGCCCAGCGTCGCCCATCTGCAGTGGCAGGAGTCGTACCCCGACGGCGTGACCAGCCGGTCGGCGAGCGTCGAGGAGGCGCAGGGCCTGGTGGCCGAGGCGCCGATCGATCGCGTCTCCGTGCTGGCCGCAGCACACTCCGGCGGCGCGCGGGTGATCGAGATCGCCCCCGGCGCGGAGCTCTCCGAACCGGTCGGCATCACGCTGTCCGGCACCGGTCAGCACGTCTGGGGCCACCTGATCTTCAGGGTGGGCGCCCACGCCAGGGCGACCATCCTGCTGCGCCACGAGGGCACCGCGAGCTACGCGACCAAGGTGGACGTCCTGGTCGGCGACGGCGCGAAGGTGAACTTCGTGTCCATCCAGGACTGGGACGACGACGCCGTGCACGGCGGCCACCACAGCGTCCTGGTCGGCCGTGACGCCGAGGTGCGGACGGTGACCGTCAGCCTGGGCGGCAAGGTCGTCCGGCTCGCCGAGACGGCGCGGTTCGCCGGCCCCGGCGGCTCGCTGGAGCAGTTCGGGCTGTACTTCGTGGACGCCGGGCAGCACATCGAGCACCGGCTGTTCGTCGACCACAACGCCCCGCACACCCACTCCAACGTGGACTACCGCGGCGCGCTGCAGGGCGAGGGCGCGCGGTCTGTGTGGATCGGCGACGTGCTGATCCGCAAGGTGGCCGAGGGCATCTCGACGTATGAGTCGAACAAGAACCTGGTGCTCACCGACGGCTGTCGCGCCGACTCGGTGCCGAACCTCGAGATCGAGACGGGCGAGATCGAGGGTGCCGGGCACTCCTCGACCACCGGCCGGTTCGACGACGAGCAGCTGTTCTACCTGCGCTCGCGGGGAATCACCGAGGCCGAGGCCCGTCGTCTGGTGGTGCGCGGCTTCTTCGCCGACATCGTCCGCCGGATCGGCGTGCCCGAGGTCGAGGAGCACATGATGGCGGCCGTCGAGCGCGAACTGGCCGTCACCATGGGGACCTACGCATGACCTTCCGGCATGCCGCCGCCCTGGACGAGATCCCGCTCGGCACGGCGATCGCGGTCGACCTCGGCGGCGACGCCGAGGTGGCCGTGGTGAACACCGACGAGGGGATCTTCGCCATCCGTGACGTGTGCAGTCACGCCGAGGTGCCGCTCAGCGAGGGGGAGGTCGAGGGCTGCACCCTGGAGTGCTACATGCACGGCTCCCGCTTCGACCTGCGCACCGGCGCCCCGCTGGAGCTGCCCGCCACCGAACCCGTGCCCGTCTACCCCGTGCGGCTGGACGGCACCGACATCTACGTCGACATCGACAACCCGATCCGGGCCGGCATCGACAACCCGATCTATCAGGAGAGCTGAAACCGCATGTCCACACTGTCCATCACCGATCTGCGCGTCGAGGTCGCCACCGAGTCCGGCCCGAAGGAGATCCTCAAGGGGGTCAACCTGACGGTCAGCTCCGGCGAGGTGCACGCCATCATGGGCCCCAACGGCTCCGGCAAGTCGACGCTCGCCTACGCCATCGCCGGGCACCCGAAGTACACCATCACCGGCGGCTCGGTGACGCTCGACGGCGTCGAGCTGACCGAGCTCACCGTCGACGAGCGAGCCCGGGCGGGGCTGTTCCTGGCCATGCAGTACCCGACCGAGGTGCCCGGCGTCTCGGTGGCGAACTTCCTGCGCACCGCCAAGACCGCCCTGGCCGGCGAGGCGCCCAAGGTGCGCACCTGGGTCAAGGACGTCAACGCGGCCCTCGACCGGCTCGGCCTCGACCCGAGCTTCTCGGCCCGCTCGCTCAACGAGGGCTTCTCGGGCGGTGAGAAGAAGCGCAACGAGATCGTCCAGCTGGAGCTGCTCAACCCGAAGTTCGCGATCCTGGACGAGACCGACTCCGGCCTGGACATCGACGCGCTGCGGATCGTCTCCGAGGGCGTCAACCGGTTCGCCGCCCAGGGTGACCGGGGCGTCCTGCTGATCACCCACTACACGCGCATCCTGAACTACATCAGGCCCGACTTCGTGCACGTCTTCGTGGACGGCCGGATCGCCGAGGAGGGCGGCCCCGAGCTGGCCGAGAACCTCGAGATCGAGGGCTACGAGCGGTTCGTCAAGGCCGCGGCCGCCAACTGAGGCGGCCCGGCTCGGGCCGAGGAGGACTCGTGAGCTACGACGTCGAACTGATTCGCTCCGACTTCCCCATCCTGGACCGTCGGGTGGGGGAGTATCCGCTGGCCTACCTCGATTCGGCCAACACCTCGCAGAAGCCGCAGGTGGTGATCGACGCGATGGTCGATCACTACGAGCGGCACAACGCCAACGTGGCCCGGGCCATGCACGTGCTGGGGGCAGAGGCGTCCGCGGCCTTCGAGGCCGGACGCGAGAAGGTGGCCGCCTTCATCGGTGCCGCGCGCGCCGAGGAGGTGGTGTTCACCAAGAACGCCTCCGAGGCGCTCAACCTGGCCGCGCATTCGCTCGGGGCGAGCCTGAAGCCCGGCGACGAGGTGGTCATCTCGGTGATGGAGCACCACTCCAACATCGTGCCGTGGCAGCTGCTCTGCGCCCGCACCGGGGCCACCCTGCGCTGGTTCGACATCACCGACGACGGACGCCTCGACCTGGCCAGGGCCGCCGCCGAGAACCTGATCAACGCCAACACCAGGATCGTCTCGCTGGCCTGGGTGAGCAACGTGCTGGGCACGGTGAACCCGATCACCGAGGTGGCCGCCCAGGCGCATGCCGTCGGCGCGATCATGGTGGTGGACGGTTCGCAGGCGGTGCCGCAGCTGACCACGTCGGTGGCCGACCTGGGCGCCGACCTGGTGGCCTTCACCGGCCACAAGATGGTCGGCCCGACCGGGATCGGTGCGCTCTGGGGGCGTTACGACCTGCTCGCCGACCTGCCGCCGTTCCTCGGCGGCGGCGAGATGATCGAGGTCGTGAGGATGACCGGTTCGACGTTCGCCCCGCCGCCCTACCGGTTCGAGGCCGGGACGCCGCCGATCGCCCAGGCGGTCGGGCTGGGCGTCGCCGCCGAGTACCTCGCCGAACTCGGGATGGCCGACGTCGCCGCCCACGAGCGGCGGATCACCGGGTACGCGCTGGACGCCCTGGCCGCCGTCGACGGGCTGCGGATCCTCGGCACCACCTCGATCGGTCCGGAGGGCCGCGGCGGGGCGATCTCGTTCACGCTGGCCACCCTGGACGGCCTGGACATCCACCCGCACGACGTGATGACCTTCCTGGACTCCCGCGGCGTCGCCGTGCGCGGCGGCCACCACTGCGCCCGGCCGCTGCACGAACGACTGGGAATAACCGCGTCCACGCGGGCGTCCTTCTACCTGTACACCCTGGAACGCGAGATCGATCAGCTGGTCGAGGCGCTGGACTACACCAGGGATTTCTTCGGGAGGGTCGCGTGAGCGTCGAGGCGATGTACCAGGAGATCATCCTGGACCACTACCGGGCGAAGCATCACAGCGGGCTGCGCGAGCCCTACGGGGCGCAGGTCAGCCACGTCAACCCCAGCTGCGGCGACGAGGTGATGCTGCGGGTGGCGCTGGACGGCGAAAGGGTCGTCGACGTCTCTTACGAGGGCGTCGGCTGCTCGATCTCGCAGGCGTCCACCTCGGTGATGAGCGACCTGGTGATCGGCAGGACGGTGCCCGAGGCGCTGGCGCTGCACGAGGAGTTCACCGCGATGATGCACAGCCGGGGCGAGATCGAACCGGACGAGGATCGCCTCGAGGACGCCATCGCGTTCATCGGGGTGGCGAAATTCCCGGCCCGGGTGAAGTGTGCCCTGCTGGGCTGGTCGGCGTTCAAGGACGCCGCCGCCCAGGCATTGGCGAACGAGAAGGAGTCATGATGAGTGAACTGCGGCCGTCCGACCTGGTCGACGACACCTTTCCCGACAGCACCGCGCCGCCGTCCGCGCGTCCGTCGATCGACGATCTGACCGAGGCGATGCGCGACGTGGTCGACCCCGAGCTGATGGTGAACGTCGTCGACCTGGGCCTGGTGTACGGCATCCACCTCGACGACGACAACAACTGCACCATCGACATGACGCTCACCTCGCCGACCTGCCCGCTCACCGACCGGCTGGAGTTCGACACCGAGATGGCGCTGGACGGGCTGGTCAACTCGGTGGTCATCAACTGGGTGTGGCTGCCGCCGTGGACCCTGGACAACATCACCGAAGAGGGCCGCGAGCAGTTGCGGGCGATCGGCTACAACGTCTGACCCGATGGGTGCCGTGACTGGCCGAGTGGACAGTCTGCCCGGAGCGTCGCGGGGGATGGAGGGTCCGGTGGCCTACGATTTCGCCGTGGACGAGGTGCGCTGGCTGACCCAGGACGAGATGGCCCTGTGGCAGAGCTTCATTCTCGCCCAGCAGGACCTCGACCGGGTGATCTCGGCCGATCTGGCCGGCAGCTCCCTGTCGCACGCCGACTACGCGGTACTGGTCGGCCTGAGCGGCGGTGACAGTTCCGGAGTCCGGGTCGGCCGGCTGCGGGAGTGGATCGGCTGGGAGAGCAGCCGGCTGGCCCATCAACTGCGCCGGATGGAGCAACGCGGGCTGGTCTCCCGCCGCCGGGCCGCCGACGACGGCCGCGGCACGGTGGTCTCCATCACCGACGAGGGCCTGGCCCGGATCCAGGCCGCCGCCCCCGGTCACGTGCGCACCGTGCGGGCCAACTTCCTCGATCTGATGACCGAGGACGAGCGCGCGGTGGTGAGCGCCGTCTTCGAGCGGGTCGCCCGCACCATCACCCCGGACCGCCCGCCGCTGTCCGGTCTCGACTGACCCCTCGGGTCCGCAATTGTGCGTAGGCCGGCGGCGCGGTTGCTTCTCAGCAATCGTTGACCTCGGACACAGCCCAGACACAGGATGGCGATCTGGGCCCGTTCGGGTCCGGGCGCGATCCCGGGCGGGAGGCTCCGGTGTTGCGCGTTCGAATCGGTCCGGCGGCGCAGCCGGGCGAAGGGGGAACCATGCGTACCCGCACACTCATCATGGCCGCCGGCAGCCTGTCGGCGAGTCTGCTGCTGGTCGTCCCGGGCGTGGCCACGGCGGGACCCAAGCCGAAGCCGCAGCCGAAGATCACGTCGTCGGCGGTGGTCATGCCGTTCAACCTGGACGTGGGCCGGCACTCCGTCCTGGTCGCGGACGGCGGGCAGAACCTGGTCGGACGGCTGAAGTCCGACGGCACCATCGCGACGATCGCGGCCGACCAGCCCGGCGCGTCCGGTGTCGCGCGGTCCCGCGACGGCAAGCGGCTGGCGTTCACCACGACGGTGACGAACTTCGAGACCTTCGAGAACTCGGCCAGCGGCCTGAACATCTGGGGGCCGAAGGGGAAGCGCATCTACGCCGACACGCACGCCTTCGAGACCAAGCGCAACCCCGACCGGAAGTACCACTACGGGGTGAAGAACCCCAGCCAGTGCGTCGTCGACACGCTGACCGCCATGCAGTTCCCGGTCAGCTACACCGGCCTGGTCGACTCGCACGCCTACTCCGTCGCCGCCGTCCGCAACGGCTGGGTGGTCGCGGACGCCGGCGCGAACGCCCTGTTCACGGTGTCGAACGCCGGCAAGATCCGCACGCTGGTGGTGCTGCCGCCGCAGCCGCTGACGTTCGACAAGGACTCGGCCGCGGCGCTCGGGCTGCCGGACTGCTTCATCGGCGTCACCTACGCCTTCGAGTCGGTGCCGACCGACGTCGAGGTGGGCCGCGACGGCTACCTCTACGTGACCACGCTGCCGGGCGGTCCGGAGACCCCCGCGCTCGGTGCCCGCGGCAAGCTGTGGCGGGTCAACCCGCACAACGGCAAGGCCAAGGTCGTGGCCGGCGGCTTCGTGGGCGCCACCAACCTGGCGATCGGCAAGCGCGGCGAGTTCTATGTCGCGGAGCTGTTCGCCGGCAGGATCTCGGTGGTCAAGCACGGCCGCACGTCAACGTACCTGAACCTGCCGGGCGTGGTTGCGGTCGAGACCGGGCCGGACGGCACCCTGTGGGCCGGCACGATGGCCAACGAGGATCCGCCGGCGCCGGGGACGATCGTCAAGATCGTGAAGGGCAAGGCGAAGAAGCAGTCCCGCTCGTAGGCGTGGGAACGCCACGGTGCCCGCCCGGTAGACTGACCCCTCGTGCTGGTTGCGAGGGAAGTCGAGGTCCGGGCGGGTGCCAGGCTGTTGCTGTCACCGGTCTCGTTCCAGGTATCGGCGGGTGACAAGGTCGGACTCGTCGGGCGCAACGGCGCCGGCAAGACCACGCTGACCAAGATCCTGGCCGGCGAGGCCCTGCCGGCCGCGGGCCAGATCACCCGCTCGGGGCAGATCGGCTACCTGCCGCAGGATCCCCGCACCGGCGACCTGGACACCCTGGCCAAGGACCGGATCCTGTCCGCCCGCGGGTTGGACGCCATCCTGAAGCGGCTCACCCGCTACTCGGTCGAGATGGCCACCGAGACCGGTGAGGCGCAGGACGCCGCGATGCGTTCCTACGCCCGCGCGGAGGCCGAGTTGGCGGCGGCCGGCGGCTACGCGGCGGAGGCCGAGGCGGCCCGGATCGCGGCCAACCTGGGGCTGCCCGACCGGGTGCTCGGCCAGCCGCTGCGCACCCTGTCCGGGGGCCAGCGGCGGCGCGTCGAGCTGGCCCGCATCCTGTTCTCCGGCGCCGACAACATGCTGCTCGACGAGCCCACCAACCACCTCGACGCCGACTCGATCGTCTGGCTGCGGGACTTCCTCAAGGCCTACCCGGGCGGGGTCATCCTGATCTCCCACGACGTCGGGCTGCTCGAGGCGATCGTCACCAAGGTCTTCCATCTGGACGCCAACCGCGCCGAGCTCGACCAGTACGCGATGGACTGGAAGCGGTACCTGCTGCAGCGCGAGACCGACGAGAAGCGCCGCAAGCGGGAACGCGCCAACGCCGAGCGCAAGGCCGAACAGCTGCTGGCGCAGGCCGACAAGATGCGGGCCAAGGCCACCAAGGCGGTGGCGGCGCAGAACATGGCCAAGCGGGCGCAACGGCTGCTGGCCTCGGTGGAGGGTGAGCGGGCGTCCGACCGGGTGGCGAAGATCCGGTTCCCGACCCCGGCGCCGTGCGGCAAGGTGCCGCTGCGCGGCGAGGACCTGTCCAAGTCGTACGGATCGCTGGAGGTGTTCACCGACGTCAGCCTGGCGATCGACAAGGGCTCCCGGGTGGTCATCCTGGGCCTGAACGGCGCCGGCAAGACCACGCTGTTGCGCATCCTCGCCGGCCTGGAACCGTCCGACACCGGCGCGGTGCAGCCGGGGCACGGCCTGCGGCTGGGCTACTACGCGCAGGAGCACGAGACGCTGGACGTCTCGCGCAGCGTGCTGGAGAACATGATGACCGCGGCGCCCGACGACATGTCGCCGACCGACGCGCGCAAGATCCTGGGTTCCTTCCTGTTCACCGGCGACGACGTGGACAAGCCGGCCCGGGTGCTGTCGGGCGGCGAGAAGACCCGGCTGGCGCTGGCGATGCTGGTGGTGTCCGCGGCCAATGTGCTGCTGCTCGACGAGCCGACCAACAACCTCGATCCGGCGTCCCGGGCCGAGGTGCTGGCGGCGATCCACTCGTTCGCGGGGGCGATCATCCTGGTCACCCACGACGAGGGCGCGGTCGAGGCGCTGGAACCCGACCGGGTGGTGCTGTTGCCCGACGGCGACGAGGACCTGTGGAGCCCCGACTACGCCGACCTGATCTCGCTGGCGTAGCGGCCGCTCAGAGCGCGCCGGCCAGGTGGGCGCCGGCCAGGTAGCCGGCGGCGAGCGCGGTGGCGACCGTCCGGATGGTGTCCTCGCCGGGCAGGTACTGGGCGTGGTGCAGGCCGACGTCGTGGCGGGTGTCCGCTTCCTCGCCGGTGCCCACGAACATCATCACGATCGGCACGTGCTGCCCGAAATGGCTGAAGTCGTCGGCGCCGAGCGAGCGGAACGGCTCGTCGGCGACGGACAGGCCGGCCGCCTCCAGCAGCGGATCGAGCGCCACCACCAGGTCGTGGTCGTTGGCCAGCACCGGGTCGCCGCGCAGCAGGGTGACCTCGGCGGTCGCCCCGCGCGCCGCGGCGGTGTGCTCGGCGAACCGGCGCACCTCGGCGTGCAGCAGACGCCGGTCCGACTCGTGCATGGTCCGGATGATGCCCTGCAGCATCCCCGAGTCGGGAATGATGTTGTGGGTCGCGCCGGCCTCGATCCGGCCGATGCTGATCAGGGCCGCGCGGGTCGGGTCGATCAGGCGTCCGACCAGTTCGAACAGGCCGGACGCGATGGTCGCCAGGATCGGCACCGGGTCGATGGTGACGTGCGGGTAGGCGCCGTGGCCGCCGTGCCCGCGGACCACGATGTCGAAGGCGTCGGCGGCCGCGTTCACCCCGCCGATGCCGCTGCTGATCAGTCCGGCCCGCACCCGCGGCTGCACGTGCGCGCCGATCACCGAGCGGACGTCCTGGCTCTCCAGCAGGCCGCTGTCCAGCACGTCGGGGGCCCCCGACGGCTGGCACTCCTCGCGCGGCTGGAAGATGCCGAGCAGGCCCGCCGGGAGGTCGATGGCCTCGGCGGCCTTCAGCACCGCCCAGGCCGCCGCCATGTGGACGTCGTGCCCGCAGGCGTGCATCGCGCCGTTGCCGGACGCCCAGGCGACCCCGGTGTCCTCGCTGATCGGCAGGGCGTCCAGTTCGCTGCGCAGGGCAACGGCGGCGCCGTCCGGCCCCAGCCGCGTCCAGAACCCGGTGCCGGCGACCGGTGTGGTGCGGCGATCGAGTGCGGTGCTGAGCAGGTCGGAGGTGGGCTGCTCGAAACCACCGATGTAGGGGTCGGCGTGGATGGCCCGGCGCAGCGCCGTGGCCCGGGGCAGGACGTCGTCGATCCCGGCCACGAATTGTTCGATCAGAGCGATTGCACGGGGATTGGGCCAAGCAGACGTCACGAGGGGGCAGTTTAGGCCCTCGGCGCCCCACTACCGGAACGCGGCCACGGTTGCGGGCCGGCCGGGAGCGTCACAGCCCGAACACGTCGAGTCGGACGGCCAACTCCAGCGGTTCGGATGTCGTCGCCCGAGGCGCGGTATGGAAGGCGTTGGGACCCATGCCGATCAGGTCGTTGACCAGCTCCGCGCCGACGGTCGCGGTGCTCTCCGCGGTCGTGCTGGCCCGGTGAACGAGATGGCCGGACGCCGCGGCCAGCAGTCGTTCGTGCTTATCGGCCTCGACACCGATGAGCCCGAAGCCGGCGCGCAGCCCGGCCAGATGCCGAGGCTCGGGCGTGACGACCAGCACGACCCCTCCGGGTGTCAGCACCCGGGCGAACTCGGCAAGATTGCGCGGCGCGAACACACACAGCACCACGTCGGCGGCGCCGGCCCGGATCGGCAGGCCGCGCCAGACGTCCGCCACCACGGACGCCACCCGAGGGTGCGCCCGGGCCGCCCGGCGAGCCGCCGCCCGCGACACGTCCAGCGCGACGCCGCGCGCGGCCGGACGGCCGTCGACCAACTCGGCCAGATAGTGCCCGGTGCCGGCCCCGACCTCGAGCAGCCGCGGCGCATCCGAGGGCACCACGCCGTCCAGGGCCCGGGAGAGGAACCCGAACAGCCCCGACGCCTGCACCCGCGCCCGGGCGTCCAGCATCGCGGCGGTGTCGGCGTTGGCCGGTTCGGGACCGCCGGCGAGATTCAGGTAGCCCCGCCTGGCCACGTCGAAGGAGTGGCCGCCGGGGCACGCCCAGCGACGCCCGTCGGCCGTCAACGGTTCGCCGCAGTAGGGACAGGCGAGCAGACCGCGGGCGGCGTCCAGGCTCACGGGTGCCGGCTCACAGGGCGCGCAGCGCGCCGCCGTCGACCGGGATCACCGACCCGGTCACATAGGACGCCGCGGGCGACAGCAGGAACGCCGCCATGCGGCCGAACTCGGCCGGCTCGCCGAGCCGACGCAGCGGGATCGTGGCCTCCGCGGCGGCGCGGGCGGCGGCCGGGTCGGCGCTGCGCCCGTGCAGGAACCGGATCCGCTCGGTGAGCACGGCGCCCGGCATCAGGCCGAACACCCGGCTGCCGTCGGGCCCGAGCTCGTCGGCCAGCTGCTTGAGGAGCATGGCCAGGCCGGGCCGCAGGCCGTTGGAGATCGCCAGCGACGGGATCGGCACCTTCACCGAGGTGGACAGCACCAGCCCGAGGGCGACCGGCCCGGCGGCGGCCGCGATCACGGCGCGGACGGTGCGCAGCGCCGCCAGGAAGACCGAGTCGAAGGCCGCCAGCCATTGCTCGTCGGAGTTGGCCAGCGCCGCCCCCGGGGGCGGCCCGCCGGCGCTGATCAGGGCGCCGTCGAGGCGTCCGAAGGTGCGGATCGCCAGCTCGGCGGCGGCCTGTCCGGTGCCCGGGTCGGCCAGGTCGGCGGCCAGGGCGACGGCGTTCGCGCTGCCCAGGTCGGCCACGGCGTCGTCCAGGACGTCGGCGCGGCGGGCCACCAGCACCACCCGGGCGCCCTCGGCGACCAGTTGATCGGCGGTGGCCCGGCCCAGGCCGGCGCTGCCGGCGGTGACCAGGAAAACCCGGTCGGTCAGTCCCAGCTCCATGCCAGCACCCTAACGGGCGGCGGATCGGGCCGCGGCCCGGCGGTCCCGCAGGTCGGAGCGGATCAGCACCACCAGCCCCAGGCCGGCGATGATCGCGAACGCGAACCACTGCAACGCGTAGGAGAAATGCGAGCCCTCGGTGAGGTCGGGCGGCTCCACCGGCACCAGGCCGTCGGACGCCGGAGGCGTCACGGTGATCGCCCCGATGTAGCCGTCCACCAGCGGATACGGCAGCGTTCCGGCGACGGCCGCGGCGTTGATCAGCCGCATCTGGCCGTCCGCCGGGGTGATCGCCTCGGCGCCGCCCTGTTCGCTGCGGCGCACGTAGCCGACCACACTCACCTCGCCGGCCGGCGGTGCGGGCGCCGTCCGCGGGAAGTCCTGGGCGGCCGGGCGCGCGGCGAACCCGCGGCTCACCAGCACGTTGCCGTCCGCGGTGCGCAGCGGGGTGACGATCTCCCAGCCGGTCGCGCCGGCGTTGGAGCGATACCGGACGACGAAGGAGCGCTCGGCGTCGAAGGTGCCGGTGACGCTGACCCGCTGCCACTGGTCGGCCTCGGTGATCGGACGGGTGAAGATCGTGCGCCAGTCGACCACCGGCGCGCTCTCATGGGCCACCACGACACCGTTGCTGTCGCGGCGCTGCTGCAGCCGGTCGAGCTGCCAGCGACCCAGATTGACGAAGGCGACCGCCAGGCAGACCACCACCAGTCCCATCGCGATCCAGCGCAGCCACAGCCTGCGACCGCGCGGCAGCGTGCCCATCGTGCCGAGTCCCGGCACCTCAGTCCTCCACCGAGCCCGGCACGATCTCGCCCGGCGGCAGGGCCTTGTGATCAGCGGGCACGTCGTCGTCGACGGCGTCCGGGTTGCGGCGCAGGTCGACGGCGTTGGCCAGCATCACCGCCATCGGCGGGATCACCGCCGCGCCGATGAACAGCACCCAGTTCCAGGGCGTCGGGGAGGCCACGCCCCCCAGGAAGCAGGCCACCCGGACGGCCATCGTCACCAGGTACCGCTTGTTCCGCTGGTTGGCGTCCAGCGAACGAGCCCGGCGGGCGTTCGTGATCAGGACCGGTCGGCCCTGCGCATGCGCCCGCGTACTCACCCGGTCCACTCTATGCCGTTCCGCTCCCGGAACCGACGGTGGGTCACGGGCCATTGGGGGCGCGCTTCTACTAGGTTGTGCTCCGTGACGGATACGGAAGATGTGGGCGGCCGCAGCGCCGTCGTCACCGGCGGGAACAAGGGCATCGGCGCGGCCATCGTCGCCGCGCTGTTGGAGCAGGGTCACCGGGTGGCCAGCTTCTCCCGGGGCGGCGACGCGCCCGAGGGCGCGCTCGGCATCGCCTGCGACGTGACGGACGCCGCCCAGGTCGACGCGGCGTTCAAGCAGGCCGAGGAGGCGCACGGCCCGATCGAGATCCTGGTCGCCAACTCGGGCGTCACCAAGGACACCCTGATCCTGCGGATGAACGATGCCGACTGGGACCTGGTGATGGAGACCAACCTCAAGGGCGCGTTCCGCTGCGCCAAGCGGGCCAGCCGGTCGATGCTGCGCCGGCGCTGGGGGCGGATCGTCTTCACCGGCTCGGTGGTGGGCCTGTACGGCTCGCCCGGCCAGGTGAACTACTCGGCGTCCAAGGCGGCACTGGTCGGCATGGCACGCTCGCTCACCCGCGAGATCGGCGGGCGGGGGGTCACCGCGAACGTGGTGGCCCCGGGCTTCATCGAGACCGACATGACCGCCGTGCTGCCCGATGAGGTGGTGGCCGGCTACAAGGCGTCCATTCCTGCCGGACGGCTGGGCGTGACCCGCGAGGTCGCCGCCACGGTCGCCTTCCTGGCCAGCGAGGACGCGGGCTACATCTCCGGCGCGGTCATCCCGGTCGACGGCGGCCTGGGCATGGGCCACTGATCCACGGCACTGAGGAAGGAAACGGAATGGGAATCCTGGAGGGCAAGAACATCCTGGTCGCCGGCGTGACCATGAACACCTCGATCGCCTACCGGGTGGCCGAGATCGCCCAGCGCGAGGGCGCCACCGTCCTGGTGTCGAACTTCGGCCGGGCCCTCAGCCTGACCCGGCGGATCATCAAGCGGCTCGACCCCGAGCCGCCGCTGCTCGAACTGGACGTCACCAACGAGGAGCACCTGGCCGGTCTGGCCGATCAGGTCCGCGAGCACGTCGACCACCTGGACGGCGTCGTCCACTCGATCGCCTTCGCCAACCCGGAGACCGCCCTGGGCGGGAAGTTCCTGACCACGCCGGCCGAGGACGTCAAGACCGCGATCCACGTCTCGGCCTACTCGCTGGCCAGCCTGACCATGGCCTGCCGGCCGCTGATGAGCAGCGGCGGCTCGGTGGTGGGGCTCACCTTCGACGCGCGCCAGTCCTGGCCCACCTACGACTGGATGGGTGTGGCGAAGTCCGCGCTGGAGAGCACCTCGCGCTACCTGGCCCGCTACCTCGGCCCCGACGGCATCCGCTGCAACGTGGTCGCGGCCGGGCCGCTGTCGACGATCGCGAAGAAGGCCATTCCGGGTGCCGAGACCTTCGACGAGATCTGGGCCGAGCGGGCCCCGCTCGGCTGGGATCCGAAGGACCTCGACCCGACCGCACGGGCGGTCGTCGCCCTGCTCTCGGACTGGTTCCCGGCGACCACCGGCGAGATGGTGCACGTCGACGGCGGCCTGCACTCCACCGGCGCCTGAGGTCGGCCGCGCGTCCCCACTCGCTGCGCGGGCTCCAGCCGGTAGGTTTGCCCGCATGGCGGCTGTTGCGGAGTTGGCAGGGGTTTCCGTCGTGCGCGGGGACGCCATACTGCTCGACCGGGTGGACTGGCGGGTGGACGAGGCCGACCGCTGGGTGATCATCGGCCCCAACGGCGCCGGCAAGACCACCATGCTGCAGATCCTGGCCGCCCAGCTGCACCCGTCGTCCGGCCTGGCCGAGGTGCTGGGCGAGGTGCTCGGCGCGGTGGACGTGTTCGAGCTGCGTCCCCGGATCGGGGTCGCCTCCGCGGCCCTGGCCGACCGGATCCCGCGCGGTGAACGGGTTGCGGACGTGGTGGTGTCGGCCGCCTACGCGGTGATGGGCCGTTGGCGGGAGAGCTACGAGCAGGCCGACTTCGAGCGCGCGGTCGGACTGATGGCGCAGCTGCGGGTCGGGCACCTGGCCTATCGCACCTTCGGCACCCTGTCCGAGGGTGAACGCAAGCGGGTGCAGATCGCCCGGGCGTTGATGACCGACCCCGAACTGCTGCTGCTCGACGAGCCGGCGGCCGGCCTCGACCTGGCCGGACGCGAGGCGCTGGTCAGCACGCTGAGCGAGCTGTGCGCCGATCCGTCCGCGCCCGCGACCGTCCTGGTCACCCATCACGTGGAGGAGATCCCGACCGGGATCACCCATGCCCTGCTGCTCAAACAGGGCACGGTGCTGGCGTCGGGACCGATCGACGAGGTGCTCACCGCAGAGCGATTGAGCGAGACTTTCGACCTTCCGCTCGATGTGACTCGCACCAACGGACGATGGAGCGCCCGCGCCCGGGCATGATTGATGCATGTGGGAGTGGTTGAGCACCAACTGGTGGGCGGTCTGGCTGATCGTGGCCACGTTGTTGGCGCTGACCGAATCGCTCACCCTCGACTTCACCCTCCTGATGCTGGCGGCCGGCGCCCTGGCCGGCGCGGGCATCGCGCTGATCTTCCCGGGCATGATCCTGGTCCAGGTGATCGTCGCGGTGGCGGTGGCGTTCGCGATGTTGTTCCTGCTGCGGCCGACCCTGCTCGAGCGGGTGCGCTCCGCGCCGGGCTACCGTTCGTCGCTGCAACGTATGGTCGGTAGCACGGGCCGCGCCATGACGGCGATCACCGGCAGCTCCGGCGAGGTGAAGGTGAACGGCGAGATGTGGCAGGCCCGCAGTTTCGGAGACGTCGAGATCGAGGCCGGCGCCTCGGTGGAGATCTTCGAAGTCGACGGGATCACCGTCGTTGTCTACCCCAAGGAGCCGTGACCACCATGGAGTTCATCGTCCCCATCGTCATCGTGGTGTTGGCGGTCGCCCTGCTGACCCAGGCGTTGAAGGTCGTCCGGCAGCAGCAGGTCGGCATCGTCGAGCGGCTCGGCAAGTTCCGCCGCACGCTCGATCCCGGGCCGCACCTGCTCGTGCCGCTGATCGACAACGTCCGCTACACGATGGACATGCGCGAGGCCGTCGTCCCGTTCCCGCCGCAGGGCGTGATCACCGAGGACAACCTGATGGTCAGCATCGACTCGGTGATCTACTTCCAGGTCGTAGACCCGGTCCGGGCCGCCTACGAGGCCCAGAACTACATCCAGGCCATCGAGCAGCTGACCATGACGACGCTGCGCAACATCATCGGCGGCCTCGACCTGGAGCAAACCCTGACCAGCCGCGAAGAGATCAACGCCAAGCTGCGGGCGGTGCTCGACGAGGCCACCGGCAAGTGGGGGATCAAGGTCAACCGGGTCGAGTTGCGTTCGATCGAGCCGCCGGCCACCATCCGCGACGCGATGGAGAAGGGCGCCCGGGCCGAGCGGGACAAGCGGGCGGCGATCCTGCTGGCCGAGGGCCAGCGTCAGTCGCAGATCCTGTCGGCCTCCGGTGACCGCGAGGCGTCCATCCTGCGGGCGCAGGGCGAGCGCGAGTCGGCGGTGCTGCGGGCGCAGGCCGACCGGCAGGCGAAGATGCTGCGCGCCGAGGGCGAGGCGCAGGCGATCACCACGGTGTTCGGCGCGATCCATGCCGGCAAGCCCGACCAGTCGCTGCTCGCCTACCAGTATCTGCAGATGCTGCCGAACCTGGCCCGCGGCGACGCCAACAAGGTGTGGATCGTGCCGTCCGAGCTCAACGACGCGCTCAAGGGTCTCGGACGCGCGGCCGGCGACCTGCTGGAGGGTTACGGCAACACCGATGGCAGCGAGTTCCAGGCGCCGAAGAAGATCGATGTGTTCGCCGAGATCGCCAAGCAGAAGATCGAGGCCGAGGGCGAGGCCGGACGGGCCGTCGAGCAGGCCATCAAGGAGGCGCAGCTGATGGAGAACGCCCGGCAGCGCCGGGTCGCGATCGACCAGCCGCCGGCCCTCGACGCCGGGGAGCCGGCCGCCCCGGAGGCGGCCCCCAGCCCGCAGGCCGAGCCCGGGAGTCAGCCGCCCGCCGGCTGAGAGCGAAGCGGTTCAGATGACGGCGGTGTGAAATCACCGGGTCGGGCCACAGCAGAAGTGTGAAATCGATGGACGCGGTCGCCCGCGGTCAGTAGCGTGCCCCCAAAGCGAAGAAACCTGATTCGCTTCGGGATTCGATGAGGAGCACGTCATGGCCGACCCGGCGACCCACGCCACCCTGGTTGCGGCGAAGCAGCGGGCCGAGAGCGAGATCGAGGGGCGGCGCGCGGAACTCCTTGCCCTGAGCCACGCCATTCACGCCAATCCGGAGCTCTCCTGGAAGGAGTACGAGGCGTCCAAACTGGTCGCCGAGGCCCTGAAGGAGGCGGGCTTCGCCGTCGAACTGGGTGCCTACGGCGTCGAGACGGCGATCGAGGCGGTGTACGGCAGCGGTGATCTCACCGTCGCGATCTGCGCCGAATACGACGCGCTGCCCGGGATCGGGCACGGTTGCGGCCACAACGTCATCGCGTCGGCGGGCGTCGGCGCCGCGCTGGGCTCGCCGCCGTCGCCGACCAGGCCGGACTGCGGGTCAAGCTGCTCGGCACGCCGGCCGAGGAGCACGGCGGCGGCAAGGTCGCGATGCTGGAGACCGGCGCCTGGGAGGACGCCGACTTCTCACTGATGGTGCACGGGATCGGCGCCACCCCGGGAATGACCGGCGACAGCCACAGCGCCCGGGGAATGCGGTCCACGGCCGTCGACCGCTTCCAGGTGATCTACACCGGGCTCACCGCGCACGCCGCGGGCATGCCCGAGATGGGCATCAACGCGTCGAACGCGGCGGTGCTCGCGCTCAACGCGTTCGCGATGCTGCGGCAACACCTCCCGAAGGAGACCAATCTCAACGCGTTCATCTCCCTCGGCGGCGAGGCGACCAACATCATTCCCGACCGCACCGTGGTGCAGGTCGAGTTGCGCGCCCACGACCTGGCGATCTGGCGCGACATGAAGCAGAAGGTGCTCCGGTGCTTCGAGGCGGGAGCGATCGCGACCGGGTGCAGCTGGGAATGGGAGCCGACCGAATACCCGTATGCGCCGCTCGTCCACGACGAGACCCTCGCCGACCTCTGGGACGCCAATTTCGCCGCCCGCGGACGCGTGCTCGACTCCGGCGCCCAGCTCGGCGGCGGCTCGACCGACATGGGCAACGTGTCGCAGGTCGTCCCATCCATCCATCCACTGGTCACCTTCCGCGGCCAGCAGGTGCCGGCGCACAATCCGGCGTTCACCGAGGTCGCCGGCAGCCCCGAGGCCGACGAGGGCGTGATCGACGGCGCGGTCGCGATGGCGGCGACCGTGCTCGACGTCGCCCTCGATCCGGGGCTGCGTGCCGAGTTCAAGCGCCGGACGGCGGCCCGCCCGGCCGGCGCGACCCGGTCCAAGTTCACCACCTGACCCCCGCCCGGACCACCGAAGGAGCGTCATGACCCATCAACCCAACGACCTGACGGCGACCGGCGACAACGCTCAGGCCGCGCCGCAGCGCGAGATCCTGCTCGCGCTACCGCTGGCGGTGCTGCTGCGGATGGGTCCGGCGACCGTCGGCGCCACGTTCTCGATCGACCGGGAGCCGTCGTTCGCCATGGTGACGTCGCGCTTCGGCGCGGACTCGCCGCAGTACCGGGGCGTGCTGTCGATGTACGTCTTCGGCTCGATCTTCGGCGCGATCATCGTCAGCCTGGTGGCCTCGGTGACCTCGGCTACGGGCATCTTCGACTGGCGGGCGCTCGCCATGGGGGCAGGCGTCGGCTCGGGTTCGATGATGGCGGCCGGCATCGCCTCGGTCACCGCCGCGCACCCCGAGAGCGCCGACACCATCGCCGCCCTCGCCACCACCGCCAACCTGATCGCCAGCCTGGCCGGTGTCTACCTGGCCCTGTACATCTCGCTGCCCGTGGCCGACCACTTCTACCGCTTCCTGACCCGCCGCCAGAAGGACGGCGGCAAGGCGGCGGTCACCAAGATGGGGGCGGTGGCCGCCCAGGTGCTCGACATGCCCAAGGTGAACCTGCCGCACTGGATCAGCCTGACCATTCTCTCGGTCGCCGGCCTGGTGACGGCCTCGATCGTGCACAAGGGCTTCAGCTTCGACATGGTGCTCAGCTATGCCGTGCTGGCCGGGATGGTCGCCCTGGGCCTGTGGATCACCGCCATCACCAAGGGCAAGGTGCCCGCCCTGATCGTGGTGATCACGCTGGGCTGCCTGGCCACGGTGCCCGGCGTGCCCACGGCGTCCTGGCTGATCGCCACCTCGGCGTCGGTCGACTTCCTGTCCGTGATCACCCTGATGCTCGCCATCGCGGGTCTCAGCATCGGCAAGGATCTGCCCATGCTGCGGGAGATCGGCTGGAAGATCCTGCCCGTGGGTTTCGTGGTGATCGCCGCGACCTTCCTGGCCTCGGCCGTCATCGCGCAGTTCGTGCTGGGTCTGATCGGGTGAGCTAGTCCACCTCGCGGGCGTAGCGGCTGGCCAGCGACCCGCAGGCCATCAGCTGGGCCTGGTGGAAGACCATCAGCGGCAGCACCATCAGCCCGACCGGTGAGCCGGCGAACAGCACGTTCGCCATCGGCAGCCCGGTGGCCAGCGACTTCTTGGTGCCGCAGAACTGGATCGCGATGACGTCCTCGCGGCTGAAGCCGAGTCGGCGTCCGAGCCAGAAACTGAAGCCCAGCATCACCGCCAGGATCACCAGGCACACCCCCAGCAGGGCGAGCAGCGCCAGCGGTTCCACCTGCTGCCACATGTGCTCGCGCATGCCCGCGGAGAACGCGGAGTAGACCACCAGCACGATCACGCCGTTGTCGAACAGCTTCAGCCGCGGATGCGCCGCCACCCAGTCGGCCGTCCAGCGCCGGGAGAACTGGCCGAGCAGGAACGGCACCAGCAACTGGCCGACGATGTCCAGGATCGAGGATGGGTCGAAGCTGACGCCGCCGGAGGTGGTCATCAGCGCCCAGCACAGCAACGGGGTGAGGAACACCCCGAGCAGATTGGACGCCGAGGCGCTGACGATCGCGCCCGCGACGTTGCCCTTGGCCAGCGAGGTGAAGTTGATCGAGCTCTGCACGGTGGACGGCACCAGCGTCAGGTACAGAACGCCGGCGTACAGCGCGGGACTGAGCAGCCACGGCGAGAGCACCTGCAGCGACAGGCCGATCAGCGGGAACACCAGATAGGTGATCGAGAGGATGGTCAGGTGCAGCCGCCAGTGCTTGAGCCCGGCCAGCGCCTGATCCGGTTTGAGCCGGACGCCGTAGACGAAGAAGAGCACCGCCACGGCGATCTTCGTCAGCCAATCGAGGACGGTGACGGCGACGCCCTGGGCCGGCAGCAGGCTGGCTATCACCGCCGCGCAGATGATGGCCAGCAGGAACCGGTCCAGTCGCTTCAGCCAGGCCATGGCCGCAACCCTAGTGGCGCGGCTGGTCCCGGCCGGACTGCGCCAGACTGTGATCGTGCCCGATCCGATCGACGTCACCGACCCGAGCGATCCCCGGCTCGCCGACTACGTCGCGCTGCGGGACGCGTCCCTGCGGCGGCATCTGGAGAGCGAGCAGGGCCTGTTCATCGCCGAGGGCGAGAAGGTGATCCGCCGGGCCGTCGAGGCCGGCTACCGGCCGCGGTCGTTCATGCTGGCGCCGCGCTGGCTGGACGCCCTGCGCGATCTGATCGGCGGGGCGCCGGTCTACCTGGTCAGCGAGGAGACCGCGGAGCGGGTGAGCGGGTTCCACGTGCATCGCGGGGCGCTGGCGTCCCTGCATCGGGAGACCCGGCACACCATGGCCGACCTGCTCGCCGCCCGCCGGCTGATGGTCTGCGAGGACATCGTCGACCACACCAACGTGGGGGCGATCCTGCGCAACGCGGCCGGCCTGGGCTGGGACGGCGTGCTGCTGTCCCCGCGGTGCGCCGACCCGCTGTACCGGCGGGCGATCAAGACCTCGATGGGCACCGTGTTCTCGCTGCCCTGGGCCCGGCTGGACGACTGGGGGAGCGCGCTGCCCGCGCTGCGGGCGTCCGGGTTCACGGTGGTGGCGCTGGCGCTGAGCGACGACGCGGTCGACCTGGACGAGGCCGCCGCCGGGCTGGGGACGGACGCCCGGGTGGCGGTCCTGCTCGGCACCGAGGGCGCCGGGCTGTCCCGGTGCTGGATCGAGCAGGCGGATCTGGTGGCGCGGATCCCGATGCGGGCCGGCGTCGACTCGCTCAACGTGGCCGCCGCCAGCGCGATCGCGGGCTACGTGCTGCGCTGAGGCGGCGGCTACGGTCGGATCATGAGCTGGAGTGCAGATCTCGTCGACCAACTCGACTTCTACTGGACCGTCCATCTGCGGCCCCGGG
>CALMIQ010000421.1 GCA_937863965.1 uncultured Micropruina sp. | reverse complement strand
GTTCGGGCTGAACGACACGATCATCGCCGCCTGGCAGGCCAAGCGGGGCTGAGGCTCAGCTCGGTTCGGTACGGTCGCAGGCAAGGCCCTCGTCCGCTCGGGCCGGGCGAGGAGTTGCGGACTCGAGCCGGTCCACGAGCGTTCCGATCTCGAAGCCGATCACCTGATCGCGGAGGCCGGCGATGGCCGGGTTCGTCTCCTGCCACGCCTTTCGGGCTTCATCGACGGTGAAGACTGCCCCCTCGAACTCTCCCGCGCCGAGTACGCCTCCGTCGGCTGGAACTATCCCTCCGCCGCCGAGTAGAGCCCATTTGCCTGCAGCGGGATCTTCAAGGCACGGGTCATCGACCCAGTCGAGTGCGATGACATAGCTGTGGCCGGGCTCGAGGCGAGGTGAACCCTTGAGCGCGAACCTGCGTTCAGGGAGCCCGTCGTTGCTGAAGATCCAACCGACCGCCTGCAACCGGATCATGGCCGGCGCCTTCGGAAACGCCTTGGCTGTTGACCAGACGATCTGATCAATCCGGGCATTGATCTCGCGTCCGATGAGGCCCTCGCCCCGACGCAACTCGGCGGATGAGGGTTTCCCGCGCACTTCGCTTAACACGCTAACGACGGCGACATGCTCCGCCGCACTCACCCAATGTTGGGCAGTCCGGCTCCCCGTGCGGTCTCGCCCATGCCCGAGTTGGACCTGGTTGGTCTGGCGCGGAGCGTCAGGCGTGGATGTCGACGCAGAGCAACCGGTGAATGCAATCGTCAGGGCAGCACAGAGAAGTCTACTCGCCATATTATCTCGCTTCACAGCGCACTCCTTCCGTCAGGGGTCAATAATGAGTGTCGATCAGGTGGGCACTCGCCGAACCGAGGCTTGGTGGGAACTCATCCTCGTTGACCATGCACCCCAACCGTGCATCGCCCGGATCGAGCGCGGGCGATGCGTTGTTTCCATGCACCAGCCCCACAGCATGGCCGATTTCGTGGCAAGTGATCGATCCGCCGTACTTGCGGAAGTAGTCGGGGCCGTCGATACGTACGTAGGTCTGGTCACACTCGTGCCATGCGGAGGCGGCGCCATTGCACCACGTGATCCCGAGGGCCTGGCTAGGCATCGGAAGAGCGTCTTCGGCCTCCTGAAGGATCAGGTCTGTCTCTCCGGATCCCGAGAAGACTGGCGTTGGATCGTAGTGGATCACCAGATCAGTCGGAGCATACTGCGTGCTGAGCACGCTGCTGACCGCGTTGAAGTCATTGGTCTCCAGTTCGCCAGGATCATTGCTGTCCGCGTACCAGTAGAGATCTGCGTTGTCCGTCTGGCATACGCTCACGAGGCTATTAAAGGGCGGAGATACACTGAAACAACCAGGAGAATAGTTGGCTGTCGGGACCAGTCCATCATAGTTGTGGCTGGCCCACGCGGGAATCCCGATGTTTAGGACCATGACCCCTGCCCATTGAGGCGGCGGCGGCTCGTCGCGAATGTCGGCGCTTGCTAACTCCAGATTGCACCATTTCACGATGGTAGCTGGCAGGCCCCGGCTCCACAAGGTCTGATACTGAGTACATCGTGACGAAATTCCCTGAGCGCTTCCGGTTAACCGTCGGAGCGGTCCCGGAGAGTTCACCGAGTGGTGAGAATCGACGTATGTCGTCTCGCCTCCGTTGGCCTTCGCCGTGTTGTCCGCCCATGCCCGCGAGCGGCCGGCGTGTTGTCGGTGCGCCGCTCGTTCGCGGGCCGCGGGCGTCGCCGAAGGACTCCTCACCGTGACTTGCTTCGGCGATCCGTTCAAACGGGGCGTCCGAGCCGGAGTCCCGACTCGCCACCGCTGCTGCTCCCTGAACCGTGGACACTCGCGGAATACCGCCCGACCTGTCGATAGCCGGCATTCGATGAGGGGCCGGACGGTTGGGTGGCGCTGGCGCTGCAGCACGTCTCGGGCGTGCAGGCGCGCCGGTGCCCTGGACGGACAGCACGATCGCCGCGGCACTGGCCAGCCGAGCCGAGCATCGCGACGTCTTGACAGCGGCTCCGGCCGCGCCTTGGGACGATGCCGCAGACGTTCTGCGCGGCATGTTCGGCTGCCTGTCGGGATCGATTGGCTGACAGGGACGACCTCGACCCATGGCTGGTCAGCCGGCACCGGGCATTGGTGATCGCGGCCGAGGCCGCGCTGAATGAGGTCGTGGGTGACACCTTGCTGCACCTGGACCTGCGGGCCGACAACCTGATGCTACGGAAAGACGGCCGGTTGACCGTGGTCGACAGGTCCCGGGCGGTGCGCGGTGCCGCGTGGGCCGACCCGGCGGTGCTGGCCATCGAGTTCATCCCCAGCGCTGCACCCGAGGTCAAGCCGACGCCTGGATCGCCCGCGTTGCGGCAGATCACGGCCTCGGCACCGATCTGATTCGTGCGGGTGGTGTCGGAACTCTCGGCTACTTCGAGCACGCCGGACGACAACCCGACCCGCCGGGTCTGCCCCCGTCCGTGCCCTCCAGCGCTTCCAGGCCGAGGCGTTTCGGAACTGGCTACGGACTTCGACCCTCACCCGCGACCTGCAGAGCGCATAGCAAACCTGCTGGAGCCCGCGTGTATCCGGACTGCCGGGCCCCGGTGCCTTCGTGGGCGGAGATCCCGGCGTCGCTGGAATGAGGGCAGCGCGCGCCCGCGGACAACGAAGATTCTGGCGCTCGCCGGGATCGCTATCCGGGGCGGGTTTCATCATCCCCGGTTGTCAAACGGTCATCCCGGGCCTGACCCGGGATCTCGGTCACCGACCGGGTGCGACTCAGCAGGCAGGTGCCAGCGCCCGGTCCCGACGCACCAGGGCGAAGCCGACGGCGGTCAGCGCCAGGCCGATCAGGGCCATCGCGACCCCGACCCAGGCCGGGGCCACGAAGCCCCAGCCGGCGGCGATCACGGCGCCGCCGAAGAAGGCGCCCAGGCTGTTGCCGACGTTCAGCGACGAGTGGTTGAGGGCGGCGGCGATCGACTGGTTGTCCTCGGCGACGTCCATCAACCGGGTCTGGATGGACGGCGCCAGGATCGAACCGCAGAAGTTGAGCGCGAACAGCATCGCGGCCAGCACGAAGATCCACTGTGCGGTGAGTCCGATCAGGGCCAGCACGGCGGCGGTGCCGACGAATGCGCCCAGCAGGGTGCGGCGCAGGTCGCGGTCGGCGAGCCGTCCGCCGATCAGGTTGCCGATGGTCATGCCGATGCCGCTGATCACCAGCACCACGGGCACGGCCCAGGACGGCGCACCGGCGACCTCGGTCACCATCGGCGCCACGTAGCTGTTGACCGCGAAGAACCCGCCGAAGCCGATCGCGCCGATCGCCAGGGTGAGCCAGACCTGGCCGATCCGGAACACCCGCAGCTCGGCCCGCAGGGTGCGTTCCGGACTCCCCTCGTGGCGCGGCACGAACCAGGCGATGCACATGGTGGCGAGGGCGAAGATCGCCGCCACCACCATGAAGGTGGCCCGCCACCCGTAGTGCTGGCCGAGGAAGGTGCCCACCGGGACGCCGACCACGTTCGCGACCGTCAGGCCGGTGAGCACGAAGGCCACGCCCTGCGCGCGGCGTCCGGGCCCCAGGACGTCGGAGGCGACCAGCGCGCCGATGCCGAAGTAGGCGCCGTGCGGCAGCCCGGCCAGCAGCCGGGAAACGG
>CALMIQ010000420.1 GCA_937863965.1 uncultured Micropruina sp. | reverse complement strand
GAACCTCAAGCGCGGGGGAGCGCCGGCGGAGTGCCACCGTTGCGGAGGAGGTGCTTCGCCGCGCGCTTCCGGTCGCGCTCGTTGGGCCTGCGGACATACACGATGCCGCTGGTCTGGCCGCGAACGATGATCCGCGGGAGCCCCGGCCTGGGTCGCGTCCGGACGCCCTGCAGTTGCAGGGTGGAGACCTCGGTCTGCCACGACGCCATGTCGACGCCCCATCCGTCGGGGACGATCAGGTGGGTGCTGCCCCAACTGCCGCAGACGATCACCAGGTCGATCACCTTGGCCCGCGGGATCGCTTCGCTGAAGTCGAGCCGGACGCCGCCGCTCGACGCATGCACCTCGAGGAACGGCGGCACCTCCCAGGCGTGCGCGACATACAGCTCCGTCCAGCCCTCGACCTCGAGCACCAGCGGATCGTCCCAGCTGTAGCCCGCGCCCGTGCCCCGCGGCAGCTCGCCGCCGACCACGTGATCGACCTCCGCGGCGGGCAGCAGGTCGTCCAGCACGGTGGCCAGATCGCCCCGGGTGACGGCGTGCAGCGCCCGCGGCACCCTGGCCTCCAGTTCCTCGAAGGTGATCCGCTCGTCGGCCGCCGCGTTGCGCAGCACCTCCAGCGCGGCCTCCCGCTGGGCGGTGCCGACCCGCAGGTGCGGCTCGCGCCGCAGTGGGTCCGGTTCGGTCGGTGGCATCACGCGTCCACCCTAACCAGACGCGGTCCGCTCAGATGCTGGCGTTGAGCCGCCATTGCGCGGAGTCGCCGGTGCTGTTCATGTACCGGACGCCGGACAGCCTGGCGCCGCCGGGCACGTCGAACACGATCCAGCCCTTGGCACACTGGCCGGGCTTGTACAGCCGTCCGCTGCTGTTGGGGTAGACCGGCGCCGGCTCGGCATTGCCGTGGGTGCCGCTGGCGGGGTACTCCTCGCTGTCGGGCCCCAGCAGCACCCACGTGTCCCAGCTGAGTTCGATGCCGGCCGCCGCTGCGACGTTGCAGGTCTTCGCCATCACCAGCACCTGGTTGCCGCGATGCCCGGCCACCTTGGCGCGCTTGCTGTCCAGGACCGTGATGGTCACCTCACCGCCGAGGTCGAGCACCTCGCCGGGGGCGCGGAAGTCGCCCGCCGAGCCGGACGCCGTGGGCGACGGCGACGCGCTGGGCAGGGCCGACGCCGATTCGCTCGGCTGACCGCTGACCCCACTCGGCTCCGTGCTCGGATCCGCACTCGGGTCGGTGGACGGCGAGGCGGAGTCGGTCGGCGTCTCCTCCGGTTCGCTGGGGGAGGGGGACGCCGACTCGGCGATGCTCGGGGATTCCGACGGGGCCGGTGGAGCCGTCGTCGCGCTGGGCTGTCCGATCGTGCAGGCACTCAGGACCATCAGCGACAGGAGCGACAACAGCGTCAGCCAGCGTTTCATGGGCGAACCCTACGGCCAGATGACGGCCCGCCGGTACCCCTCCCGGGGGCACCCCGGCCCTAGCTGCTGTCGAGGTGCCAGGCCACCTTGCGTTCCAGTGGTGACCAGCCGTGCAGGTCGTCGGTACCGCTGGGGCCGACACGGTAACGCTGACCGGTGGATGACCGCCACCAGAAGATGCCGGGCCGAGGTTGGCGGAGCCGCCAGCGGTCGGCGGTCTTGGCGCGGTGGACTCCCCGGGTGAGCGGGCCGAGGTTCCCGGGCCGGGTCTGTACCGGGACGCCGGGCACGAAGGGGATGGTGTGGTCGAGATCGAGCCGCCGGGCGCTCCGGGCGGAGTACGGGAACACCTCGCACACATCACGCAACCGGACAGCTTTGCGGATGCGTTCGGGGATCTCGTAGCTGTCCACGGCGGGTTCGTCACCACCGGTGCGCACGACGGGGGTGATGGTGATGTGGTGGGTGCCGAACAGCTCCGCCAGCTGGTTCATGGTGATCGGCCCCATCGTTTCGCAGCGGGCCACCCCCACACTGGTACCGGTGACGGCTTCCTCGGACAGGTGCAGGACCACGTTCGCGCGCGGCCGGTACTTCTTCGCGGTGGTGGCGTCACCGGTCAGGAGGGCGGCGGCCTTGTCGGGGGTCGCGAGGATGCCCAGCGCCTTCGCCCGGCGCACGTCGAGCGACTCGCTGTCGCCCTCGGCGGCGAGGATCTTGGCCAGGGCGGCGACGGTGGCCTCGAGTTGCTGGGCGTCCGCGGTGTCGAGCCGTGCCCACAGTTCGGTCACGATCGGCTGATCCTCGACGGGCGCGCTGCGCATGAACCGGGCTTCACGAGCTGCTTTCGCGGCGGCCTCGATCTTGTCGGCCGCCACGATCGCGATCAGGCCGCGGGCCAGGCGCATCAACCGAGGCCAGGCGATGCGTCCGAACTTGCCCGCCAATCCACTGTCGACGGTGAGTGCTTGTTCCCTGGTCAACTCGTAGTGGGCGGCGAGCTGCGCCAGCTGGAACGCCCGGAACGGCGCGACATGACCGGCGCGGACGGCGTCCCACAGCACCGGATGCCTTGCTTCCAGGTTGAGCACGTCACGGATCAGCCAGGTGGCCGCGTTCACCGAGATGCCTTTGATCGCGGCGACCTCCAACGGCAGGAACTCGCCCACCAGCCGGCACCCGTCCGCACCCAGCCGGACCGCTCGTTCCCCGATCACGTCGAACTCGTCGGTGGTCGTCCAGGAGTGTTCCGCGGCCAGCTCGGCGATCGCCCGCACCTCGTCGATGTCGGCCTGCCGGCGCAGTTCGACCGAGTGCCGCAACCGCTCCACAGCGGTCGCTCCCGACTCGATCAACGCTAGGTCCATACGTTCGATTATAGTTCGAACAGAGCAAGTGGTCAATGCTTTCGTCGCGTGAATATCGTCTGGTTCGGCGCGCGTGTGAGATCCCGGCATTCGCCGCCGGGATGAAGCGGGGCCGGCTCACGAGCTCAGCAGCGCACCTTCCACGACCGCGCCGGCGTGGTGCCCGGGTAGTTGCGGCATACACCCAGGCCGCGCTCGGCGAGCCCGGCCTTCATCCGGGTCAGGGCCTCGACCGAGAAGCCGTGCCACTGCATGTGCATCAGGACGGTACCGCCCGGGCGAGCCGATCGCACCACGGTGCCCACCACCGAGTCGCGGGGGTGGCCCCGCCAGTCGTTGGTGTCGATGTTCCACAACCAGATCCGCATGCCCTTGGCGGCGTAGGCCCGGGCCACCATCGCGTTCCAGTCCCCGAACGGTGGTCGGCCGTAGCGGGACTGGATGCCCGGCGTCCCCAACTCGCGCAGCACACCGGCGTAGCTCAACCTGGTCAGCTGCCGATGGCTGACGGTGTGGTTGAACACGTAGTGGCCGCGGGCGCGGGCGAAGCGGGCGTCGAACCGTCCCTGGCGAATGCAGTTGCCAGTGGGGAAGAGCATCAGGCCGAGGCCCAGCCGGGCCGCGCCGACCAGCACCCGGCCAGCCGGACACTCCACGGCCAGCCCACCCGGTTCGCCGGCCCTCCGCTCATCGCCGCACGCCGCTCAGGCCAGGGCGGCCTTGACCAGCGCCGCGGCGGTCTTGCCGTCGCCGCGTCCGGCGATCCGCGGCGTGACCGCCTTCATCACCTGGCCCATCTGACGCATCGTGGGCGGCGCACCCAGCGCGGACGCCACCGCCGCCACCTCCTCGGCGACGATCGCCGCGATCTCCGCATCGCTGAGCTGCTGCGGCAGGAACTCGGCCAGGATGGCGGCCTCCGACAGCTCCTTCGCGGCCAACTCGGGCCGATTGCCCGCGGTGTAGGCCTCGGCGGAGTCCTTGCGCTTGGACACCTCGCGGGCCAGCACGGCCTGCTCCTCGGCCTCGGAGAGCTCCCGGGCCGACTTGCCGGCGACCTCCTCGTTGGCGATCGCCGCCAGCGCCATCCGGACGGTCGACTTGCGGGCCTCGTCGTGGGCCTTCAACGCCGCCACCAGTTCCTGCTTGAGGCGATCCTTGATCGCTGCCATGAGTGCGTTTCCTTTCGTAGCCGCTTCATTGTGTCACCCGGTTCCGCGACCGACCGCACTACACTTCCCGCCGATGACCATGCGACTCTTCGCTGCCGTCGTCCCACCGCCGGCGATCCGCGACGCCCTGGAGGTGTTCGTCGAACCCCGCCGGAACGCCGACCCCGACCTGCGCTGGGTCGGGCGGGACAACTGGCACCTCACCCTGGCCTTCTTCGGCGACGTCACCGACGACCGCGCCGAACCCCTGCTGGACGCGCTCGCCGGCGTCCGCGGGCGTCCGTTCCGGCTGGTTCTGGACGGCGCCGGCGCCTTCCCCGACCCTGCGGCGGCACGCGTCCTGTTCCACGGCGTGGCCGAGGGGGCATCCGACTTCGGCGCGCTGAGCCGGCGGGTACGGACGGCCGCCGATCGCGTCGGGGTGCCCTCCGACAACGCCAAGCACCGCCCGCACCTGACCTTGGCCAGGCGGCGGCGTCCGGGCGACCTGACCCGCTGGCTGCGGGTGGTGGACAGCTTTCCGCCGGCCGCCTTCGCGGTGGACTCGTTCGACCTGGTCCGCTCGGAGCTGCATCCCTCCGGCGCGTCCTACCGGGTGCTGGACACCATCGCCCTGGGGTCTCGCCCGGATCGATAGGCTGGCCGGGCTGTCCATTGAAGGGTGTGCTCCACGATGACCTACCAGCCCGAGACCCTGGCCGTCCACGCCGGCCAGGAGGGCGCCGACCCGGCGACGAACGCCCGCGCGGTGCCGATCTACCAGACCACCTCCTACGTCTTCGACGACACCCAGCATGCCGCCGATCTGTTCGCGTTGAAGGTGCCGGGCAACATCTACACCCGCATCATGAACCCCACCCAGAGCGTCTTCGAGACCCGGATGGCGGCACTGGAGGGCGGCGTCGGCGCGCTGGCCACGTCCTCGGGCGCGGCGGCCGTCACCTATTCGGTGCTGAACCTGACCTACGCCGGCGACAACATCGTGGCGCTGTCCACCCTGTACGGCGGCACCTACGCGCTGTTCGCGCACACCCTGCCGCAGTTCGGCATCGAGGTCCGCTTCGTCGACCCCGAGAAGCCCGGCGACCTGGCCCGGCACGTGGACGAGCGGACCAAGCTGGTCTTCGGCGAGACCGTCGGCAACCCGCTGGTCAACGTGGTCGACCTGGACGCCTGGGCGGACGCCGCGCACGCGCTCGGCCTGCCGTTCATCGTCGACAACACCGTTCCCACGCCGTACCTGTGCCGGGTGTTCGAGCACGGTGTCGACGTCGCGGTGCATGCCGCAACCAAGTACATCGGCGGCCACGGCACCTCGATCGGCGGCGTCATCGTCGACTCCGGCAACTTCGACTGGGCGGCGCACGCCGACCGTTTCCCCGGCCTCACCCAGCCCGATCACGCCTACCACGAGGTGGTCTGGACCGAGGCCGTCGGCAACCTGGCCTACATCATCCGGGCCCGGACGGTGCTGCTGCGCAACACCGGCGCGGCCGTCGCGCCGCTGAACTCCTGGCTGTTCCTGCAGGGCCTCGAGACGCTGCACCTGCGGATGGAGCGGCACAGCAGCAACGCGCTCGCCGTGGCGAAGTACCTGGACGCCCACCCGGCGGTCGACTGGGTGAACTACCCGGGCCTGGAGTCCTCGCAGTGGTACGAGACCACGCAACGCATCCTGCCCAAGGGCGCGTCCGGCATCCTCTCCTTCGGGCTGAAGGCCGGCCGCGAGGCCGGGTCGACGTTCGTCGAGTCGCTGCACCTGTTCAGTCACCTGGCCAACATCGGCGACGCCAAGTCGCTGGTGATCCACAACGCGTCCACGACCCACTCGCAGCTGACCGAGGACGAGCTGGCCGCCGCCGGCGTGGCGCCCGAGATGGTGCGGCTCTCGATCGGGATCGAGAACGTCGACGACCTGATCGCCGACCTCGATCAGGCCCTGGCCCAGTTCTGAACGGCGCATGACCGACAACGGTTCGCTCGGTCTGGTCGACACCGACATCGTCCGGCTGTTCACCGCCGATGATCCGCTGGTGCTCGCCAGCGGCTCGACGCTGGGCCCGGTCGACGTCGCGTACGAGACCTACGGCACCCTGTCCGACGCGCGCGACAACGCGGTCTTCATCTGCCACGCCCTGACCGGGGACGCCCACGCCGCCGGCTACCATCCCGGCGCCAAACGCCCCGGCTGGTGGGACAACCTGATCGGGCCCGGCAAGCCGCTGGACACCGACCGGTTCTTCGTCATCTGCGCGAACCTGCTGGGCGGCTGCCAGGGCACCACCGGACCGTCGTCGATCGACCCGGCCACCGGACGCGTCTACGGCCTGGGCTTCCCGCTGCTCGACATGGCCGACTTCGTCACCGTGCACCGCGCCCTGCTCACCCACCTCGGCATCGAACGGCTGCTGGCGGCGCTGGGTGGTTCGCTGGGCGGCATGCAGGTGCTGGAGTGGGCGCTGCGCTACCCGGAACAGCTGACCAACGCCGCGATCGTGGCGGCGTCCTCGCGGCTCACGGCGCAGAACATCGCCTTCTCGGCGGTCGCCCGCCGCGCGATCATGGACGACCCGGACTTCAACGACGGCCGCTACTCCGAGGCCGGGGTGGTGCCCCGGCTCGGCCTGCGGACCGCGCGGATGATGGCCCACATCACCTACCTGAGCGAGGACGCGTTCAGCGAGAAATTCGGACGCACCCCGCACCCGGAGCGGAACGAGCCCGGCTTCGGCATCGACTTCGCCGTCGAGAGCTACCTCGACCACCAGGGTCGCGTCTTCCTGGAGCGGTTCGACGCGCTGTCGTACCTGTACCTGTCGCGGGTGATGGACTACTTCGACCCGTTCAGCCGCCCGCACGCCACGGACGCCGTCGCCGCCTGTCCGGTGAAGTTCCTGGTGATGTCGTTCGACACCGACTGGCGGTTCAGCACCGAGCACTCGCGCCGGATCGTCAAGCACCTGGAGCATGCCCGGCAACCGGTCACCTTCCGGGACATCCCGGCCAGCTGGGGCCACGACTCGTTCCTGCTGCCGGTCGAGCGCTACCACGACACGCTGCGCGGCTGGTTCGACCGCGCCTTCCGGGAGGGGTTGCGATGACCCCGCGTCCGATCACCCTGCGTCCCGATCTCGACCTGATCGCCCACCTCGTCCCCGGATCCTCGCGGGTGCTCGACCTGGGCTGCGGCGACGGCGCGTTGCTGCATCACCTGATGGCCGAGCACGACTGCACCGGCACCGGGGTGGAGATCGATCCCGAGAAGGTGCTCGCCGCGATCGCCGCCGGCGTCCCGGTGATGGAGCTCGACCTGGACGCCGACCTGCAACTGTTCGCCGCGGCGTCCTACGACACGGTGGTGCTGTCCCGCACCATCCAGACCATTCGCCGTCCCGAACTGGTGCTCCGCGAAATGGCCCGGATCGGCAGCCGGCTGATCGTGTCGGCACCCAACTTCGGCCTGCTGCAGCACCGGCTGATGCTGCTCAGCGGCCGGATGCCGATGTCCCGCGAGCTGCCCTACTCCTGGTACGACACGCCCAACCTGCGGTTCACCACCCTGGTCGACCTGGAGGACCTGTTCGCCAAACTGGGCCTGGTGATCGATCAGCGGATCAACCTGTCGATCGCCGGCGAGCCGGTCGGCAAGGGCTTCCGGGCCGCGAACCTGCGCGCCGGCGCCGCGGTCTACGTGCTCAGCCAGGGTTGAGGAGCGGGAGGAGGTGTCCGTTGTGAAGCGTGGTCTGGCGATCGACAACCTGGGGCGCGCCCCCGTCCCGGAATGGGAGGAGGTCGCCCGCGCCGCCTGGCCGGGCCGGCTGCCCCGGCCGGCCGCGGCGGCCGCCGGCCGGATCTTCCTCCCGGTGACCGCGCTGAGCTTCCTGCTGCTGGTGCTGGCCGCCTGGCTGCGGCTGCCCTGGCTCGGCCTGTTCGCCTGGACGGCCGGCGCGGTCGTGGAGTGGCTGGCCACGCCCGCGGACACCGCGGTCACCCGGCTGCTCGACCTGACGGGCCTGCGCGCGCCGCTGCGCGCCCTGTTGCGCAGCCTTCCGGCGGCGGCCCTGGTCTTCGGCCTGGGCGATGCCGGTGCCGGGATCGGCTATGTGATCGCCGTGCTGTTCGTCCAGTCGGCATGGGTGGTGCAGCCGGCCGTCGCCACCTGGTTGTCGCGCGGCGCGCCGCCGCTGCGCTACCTGCCGGGCGCCGATCGCCAGCCCCGCCCGTTCACGGCGCACGCCCGCAGCTACGCCCGCGCCGTCGGCACCCCGGGGGCGGCGGTCGCCCTCGAACTGGTGGCGCTGACCGCCGCCCTCGGGCTGGGCACCCGGCTGCTGGTGCCGGCGGTCGGCTACTCGGTGATCACGGCGGTGGTGCTGCTGGCCGTCGCGGCGCTGGCGGCGTCCGGCTGGGCGGCGCTGCGGGTGCGCCGGGCACAGCCCCGCTGGGGTGAGGAGTTGCTGGCCGGGCTGACCGCGCTGGAGCCGGTTTTCCTGGTCTACGTGTCGCTGGCCGCGCGCCAGTCGAGGTACATCGTGAACCAATGGCTGCCCGCCCTGGACGCGTTGCCGCAGGACGGCGTCCTGCTGGTGCGGGAGGCCAGCCAGCTGGCGCCGCTGGCGTCCACCCGGCACCCGGTGATCTACGCGGCCGACCAGAAGGACGTCGAGCGACTGACCCTGCCGTCGGTGCGGATCGCGTTCTATCTGGCCTACGGGGAACGCAACGGGCAGCTGCTGCGCGATCCGCGCCCCGCCCACGTGATGCTGCTGCACGGCGACTCCGACAAGGCCACCAGCGCCAACGGCCTGGCCCGGGCCTTCGACGAGGTGTGGGTGGCCGGCCCCGCGGCCGTGGAACGCTACCGGGCCGCCGGGGTGAAGCTGGCCGACGACCGGTTCGTCTTCATCGGACGCCCCCAGGTCGCCGGGCTGCCGGCCGGGCCGACCGGCCAGCAACCGCCCGTGGTGCTCTACGCGCCGACCTTCGAGGGCTACTACGACCAGACCGCGCACACCTCGCTGGACGTCATGGGCGTCGAGCTGGTCCGCCGGCTGGTGGCCGACG
>CALMIQ010000419.1 GCA_937863965.1 uncultured Micropruina sp. | reverse complement strand
CGAGCCGTCCGGCTCCATGCTGGACTACGCCGCGACGAAGGCCGCCATCAACAGCGTGACCGTGAACCTGGCCGAGCAGCTGGGACCCAAGGGCATCCGGGTCAACGCGGTCGCGCCCGGTCCGATCTGGACGCCGCTGCAACCCGCCACCCGGGATGCCGACGAGGTGGCGAAGTTCGGCGTCGACAGCCCACTGGGGCGCGCCGGGCAGCCGGCCGAGGTCGCGCCGGCCTTCGTCTTCCTGGCCTCCGAGGACACGGCCAGTTACGTCTCGGGCAGCATCCTCGGCGTCACCGGTGGCAAAGCGACGTTCTGAGGGACAGCCATGCCCGACTTCACGAAGGGAACACCCTTGCCCACGACCACCCCGCCGAACGCCAACACCGTGCCCGCCGGCGCGCCCGGC
This sequence comes from uncultured Micropruina sp., assembly GCA_937863965.1. Classification (GTDB taxonomy): domain Bacteria; phylum Actinomycetota; class Actinomycetes; order Propionibacteriales; family Propionibacteriaceae; genus Micropruina. Next base: position 2,165 of record CALMIQ010000419.1, on the reverse strand, counting down.
GTCCGGAGTGCTCCGAGTCAGCGCGGCGACCGGTTGACCACGTCGACGGGCACCCGGCTGGCCGACACCGATCATTCGCTGAAGGCCGGGCCGCGTGGCCCGGTGCTGCTGGCCGATCACCATCTGCGCGAGAAGATCACCCACTTCGACCACGAACGGATCCCCGAGCGGGTCGTGCACGCCCGAGGCGCCGCCGCGCACGGCGTCTTCATCGCCAATGGCGCGGCGAAGGGGATCTGCCGCGCCGGCTTCCTGGCCCGGGACGCCCAGACGCCGGTGTTCGCCCGGTTCTCCACTGTGCTGGGCTCCCGAGGGTCGGCCGACACGGTCCGCGACACCCGCGGCTTCGCCGTGAAGTTCTACACCCGGGAAGGAAACTACGACCTGGTCGGCAACAACATCCCGGTGTTCTTCATTCAGGACGGGATCAAGTTCCCCGACATCATCCATGCCGCCAAACCCCACCCCGACCGGGAGATCCCGCAGGCGCAGTCGGCGCACGACACGTTCTGGGACTTCGTGTCGCTGCACACCGAGGCCCAGCACCACACCATCTGGAACATGTCAGACCGGGGCATCCCCCGCTCCTACCGGATGATGGAGGGCTTCGGGGTGCACACCTTCCGGGTGATCAACGAGGCCGGAGAGACCAGCCTGGTGAAGTTCCACTGGAAGCCGCGGCTCGGCGTCCACGGCCTGACCTGGGAGGAGGCCCAGCTGCTCGCCGGCGCGGACCCCGACTTCCACCGTCGCGATCTGGCGGACGCGATCGACGCCGGGAACTTCCCAGCCTGGGACCTCGGCGTCCAGGTGATGCCGGACAGCGAGGACGAGTTCTTCGAGGGCATCGATCTGCTCGATCCGACGAAGCTGGTGCCCGAGGAGTCGTGCCCCGTCCGGTTCATCGGGACGCTGACCCTGACCGCGAACCCGACCAACTACTTCGCGGAGACCGAGCAGGTCGCCTTCCACGTGGGCCACCTGGTGCCCGGCATCGACGTCACCGACGACCCGCTGCTGCAGGTGCGGCTGTTCAGCTACATCGACACCCAACTCACCCGGCTGGGCGGACCGAACTTCAACCAGCTGCCGATCAACCGGCCGCAGGCAGCGGTCGACGACCTGCTGCGGGACGGCATGCACCAGCAGCACGTACACACCGGCATTGCCCCGTACCTGCCGAACTCGCTCGCCGGCGGCTGCCCCTTCCGGGTGGCCGAGGACGCCTTCATCGACGTTCCGCAGCGACTCCCGGAGAGCCGCCGGGTGCGGGCCAATCCGGCGTCCTTCGCCGACCACCACAGCCAGGCGGGCCTGTTCTTCCGCTCGCTCTCGGCCGTCGAGCGCGATCACGTGATCGGCGCCTACACCTTCGAACTCGCGCATTGCGCCGACGTCGAGATCCGGAGCCGTCAGGTCGCCGAGCTCGCCTCGATCGACGCCGAGTTGGCCGCGGCGGTCGCCGCCGGACTTGGCCTGCCGGTGCCGGAGAGCCCGCCCGAGCCGGCGTCCGACGCGGTCTCCGCAGCCCTGTCCATGGTCGGTGGACGACGCTGGCCGACCACCGGGCGGACGATCGGGGTGCTCGCCGGCGATGATGCGGCCGGGCTTCCCGGCGTGCTGGACGCCCTGCGCTCGGCCGGGCTGCGTCCGCTGCTGATCGCCGGAGCGGGTGGCACCCTGGCCGGCGTGCCGGTTGATCGCAGCTACGCCACCGTGGTCAGCGCCGAACTGGACGCCGTCGTCGTGGCCTCGCCCACGCCGCCTGCCCCGGACGCGCGACCGAGCCTGGACGCCAAGGCCGACGGTCGCCCGGACGCCGTGGATCCGCGGGTGCGGAGGCTGCTCGGGGAGGCCTGGCGGCACGCCAAGCCGATCGCCGCGCTACCCGAGGCGACGCTGGTCCTGGAGGCCACCGGGGTGATCCCGGACGGCGCCGGGGTGCTGGTCGGCGATGCGGCGCAGGTGGCCGAGGGCCTGGTCGAGCTGCTCGCCCGGCACCGGGTCTGGGAGCGGTTCGAGCCCGCCTCGCAGTAGGCACGCCCGGTGCCGCGGAGCCACCCGCTGGCAGGCAGGTTCGGCGGTTGGATAACCTCCGACGGATGGACGATCTGCAGCGGCTGGCCCGCGCCGGGCGCCAGGGTGTGACGATGGCCGTCGCCGAG
>CALMIQ010000418.1 GCA_937863965.1 uncultured Micropruina sp. | reverse complement strand
CTGGAGGTGCTGCGCAGGGCGATCGGGTTCGACTGGTACGTGTGGGTCCTGACCGGCCCGCGGCGGCGGCCGACCTCGACCTGCTCGCCGGGCTGCTGCCGACCCTGACCGGGGCGCTCCGGCGCCGGCAGGCGCTCACCTTCGCCGAGGCCGCCCAGCCGCAACTCCCGGCGGCCGGCGCGGCGGTCGTCGTCCTCGACGAAGCACTCCGGATCGGCGGGCTGACGCCGGCGTCCCGGTCGTGGCTGGCACGGTTGCTGCCGCCGACCGGCCGTCCGGACGCCGTTCCGGCGGCGGCGCTCAACGTCGCGGCGCAACTGCTCGCCCGCGAGGCCGGCGTGGACGATCATCCGGCGCAGGCGCGGGTGCACGTGTCCCACGGTCTGTGGATCACCCTGAAGGCCGCCCGTCTCGAACCCGCAGGCTCGATCGCCGTCAGCCTGGAACCCAGCACGCCGAGCGAGCGGCTGGATCTCTTCGCGCGGAGTCATGCCTTGTCGGCGCGCGAACGGGAGTTGCTCGCGATCCTCGCCGGGGGAGCGGACACCAGGCAGGTCGCCGGTCGGATGTTCCTGTCGGAGCACACGGTGCAGGATCATCTGAAGTCGATCTTCACCAAGACCGGCACCCACAACCGCCGGACGCTGTTGTCGCACGCGCTCGGCGTCAAGGCTGATTGACTGAGACCCGAGGCTGCAGTCGATCGAAGGAGATCTCATGGAAACGGCGCCCATCCTCGCCTGGACCCTGGTTCAGGAGTGTCCGATTCCGCCCGACGTTCAGGGCATGCTGGTGCAGGGCGAGCAGGCAGTGGCCGCCTACCGGACCTTCCGCGACGTCGCGATCTTCACCAGCATGCGGCTCATCGTGCGCGATGCCCAGGGGATGACGGGCAAGAAGGTGGAGATCTACTCGCTGCCCTACTCGCGGGTGGACATGTGGTCGTCGGAAAACGCCGGGACGCTCGACTGGAACTCCGAGCTGGAACTGTGGACGCGGGCCGGACACATCAAGGTCAAGCTCGGCAAGGGCATCGACGTGCGCCGGCTCGACAACCTGATCTCGTACATGGTGCTGAACTCCCGCTGACCGTGCACTCAGTGGCGGGCCCCACCGGCACAACTCGTCCGGATCGACCCAATCTCCTGAGATCGGCGAGCACGGGTCGCGGTAACGCCCCGACATGTCCTGGGTGAAGACGTCGGGACCGAACCAACAGAGGACGCGATGAAACCCCAGACCTGGACCGAGGAGCACTCCGCGGCGATCCGGCATGCTGCGCCTGCCATTCCGGCTGCGGACGTCGACGAGCTCGATCGGGTGTGGGCACGCGTCAGCGCCGGCATTTCCGGCTCGGCGGCTCCGCGGCGGCGTCCGGCCCGGGTCGTTTTGGCCGCGGGGCTGACCGCCGCCGCGCTCACCGTCGGCGGTGTTGCGGCCGCCGAGGTGTTCTCGGCGCACACCGGCCGGTACGCCACCGATGCCGAGGACATCCGGCTCGGTGGGCCGGGCGAGCGGCTGGATCCGGCGGCCCCCGACTACGAAGACGTGATCGCCGAGTTGACCGGTGACGTCCCGTTCCCGTCCGAACGAGCCCGCGAGATCTCCAGGCAGGAGCTGGTAGCCGATGGGAAGAGGGACACACCCCGCACGAGCGCGGTGAGCACCGGTGCGATGCGAGGGTGGACCGCCCAATATGCGGTCTGCGCCTGGGCCAACCACTGGGCCGCGGCTACGAATAGTGGGGATGAGGCGAGCCGGGCCACGGCCGTCCGGATGCTCGAGGAGGCGCCCGGCTGGCCGGCCGTGACCGACCTCGACTCCGAGCAACAGATCCGCTACCAGCGGATTGCCGTGACGGACGGGTCGGGGAGTACGAGCACGCGGCGCGTCGTCGACAACACCGTGTTCGGCTATCTTCCGCTGGTCAGGCAGGCTGCTCCGGGACGCGACGTCGAGGCGATGGGTCGCTTGCTCATCCGGTGGGTGCACTGCCCCGCGGCGCTGATGGCCGACTTCCCGCAGGCCATGCCGAAGATCGCGAATCGATGACCGCAGAGGCCATCGGCTCGGAGGAGTTCGAACACCTCTACCGGGACGTCGGGACCGCGCGCAACCTCCTGCTCGCCGAAGGACGCCATCGCAGGCGGATCGGAGAGTCCGTTCACGAACTCGGACTGATCGCCGAGTCGGCGGATGGTGCTGGGCTCGAGACCGCCGACACCGTCGTGCTGGCAGCTCTCAACCGGCTGGGTCCGCAGGAACGGGAGATCCTTCTGCTGACCGAATGGGAGCGGCTCACACCGACCGAGGCGGCGGTCGTGCTCGGTATCAAGCCCGGTACGGCCAGGGTCAGGCTCCACCGGGCTCGCCGGACGCTGGCATCCGATGCCGAACTCGCAGAGTTGGTCGACCGGCGCAAGCGGGCGCTCCGCGCTGAGCACGACCACTGTGAGGTCGTCCAATTCTGACCGGTTCGCGGGGCTTGCACCACAGGTGGTGCGCTCGAGCGTCCTCTACTGAGCCCGGGCGACCCAGGGGAAGCGGCGGTCGACCTGCGGGTCGTAGAGC
>CALMIQ010000417.1 GCA_937863965.1 uncultured Micropruina sp. | reverse complement strand
TAGGGAAGCGGATTCGTGCCGGGGACGTCCGAAACCGGCCAGGCGGGTTCGCCCGAGTCAGTCGCCCTCGGACTTCTTGCCCCGACGCACGATCAGCGGATCGGGGTCGTAGACGACGGAGGTGTCCTTGCCGGCGTAGTCGAACTGGTTGAGATAGGCCCGCATGGCGTTGAGCCGGGCGCGCTTCTTGTCGTTGCTGCGAATGGTGATCCAGGGCGCGTGCTTGGTGTCGGTGCGGGCGAACATCTCCTCCTTGGCCGCCGAGTAGGCGTCCCACTTGTCCAGCGATTCCAGGTCCATCGGCGACAGCTTCCAGCGCCGCACCGGGTCGATCTGCCGGATCGCGAACCGGGTGCGCTGCTCGCGCCGGGTCACCGAGAACCAGAACTTCGTGATGTGGATGCCCGACTCGATCAGCATTCGCTCGAACCGCGGCGCGTGCTGCATGAAGGTCTCGTACTGGTCGTCGGTGCAGAAACCCATCACCCGCTCGACACCGGCCCGGTTGTACCAGGACCGGTCGAACAGCACGATCTCGCCGTTGGTTGGGAAGTGCCTGATGTAGCGCTGGAAGTACCACTCCCCCAGCTCGGTGCTGGACGGCTTGGTCAGCGCCACCACGCGCGCCGCGCGGGGATTGAGGTGCTCGATGAACCGCTTGATCGTGCCGCCCTTGCCGGCCGCGTCGCGTCCCTCGAAGACGATGATGTGCTTCAGCCCGTTGTCCTGGCCGTGGTACTGGAATTTCAGCAGCTCGACCTGCAGCAGGTACTTCTCCTGCTCGTACTCGTCGCGGCTCATCAGCTCGTCGTAGGGATAGTCCTCACGCCAGGTCTCGACGGCGCGGCCGCCCGGATCGATCAGCTCCGGATCGGCGCTCTGGCTGTCGGCCACGGTGTAGCCCGCGGCGACCAGCTTGTCGATGAACTCCCGCAGGTTGTCATCGGCATCCGGCTGGAGTTCGTCCAGGTCAAGCGTCATTTGTCCTCCCACGTCGGCTGACGCAAGCCTACGGGTTTCAGCCGCCCCGTCCAGTGGTCCGCGACCCGCGACACGTCAGGGACACCGACAGGACACCCAGCGACATCAACAGGACACCGGACCGACAAGTCCGGGGGGCGTGCCCGTCTAGAGTGTTGCCGTGGCTGACCTTCTGGTGTGGATCGATTGCGAGATGACCGGGCTCGATCTCACCAACGACGTCCTGATCGAGGTGGCCGCGCTGGTCACCGACGGCAACCTCAACGTACTCGGCGACGGCGTCGACGTGATCGTCAAACCCACCAAGGCGGCCCTCGCGCAGATGAGCGACTTCGTCCGCGAGATGCACGACAAGTCCGGTTTGCTTCCCCTGCTGAACGAGGGTCTCGACCTGGAGTCGGCCGAGAACGAGGTCCTGGAGTACGTCCGCAGCTGGGTTCCCAATCCCCGGACGGCGCCGCTGGCCGGCAACACCATCGGCACCGACCGCGCCTTCCTGGCCCGCGACATGCCCACGCTCGAGGCGCACGTCCACTACCGCAACGTGGACGTCTCCAGCATCAAGGAGCTGGCCCGCCGCTGGTACCCACGGGCCTACTACAACACCCCGGCCAAGTCGGGAAACCACCGGGCACTGGCCGACATCCGCGAATCGATCGAAGAGCTGCGCTACTACCGCGAGGCGGTCTTCGTGCCGCAACCCGGGCACTCCACCGCCGAGCTGCGCAAGATCGCCGCCGTCCACCAGGGTGCGCTGAGCGTGCCGACGGTCGACCCCGACGACGACTGACCCGGACGGCCGGGTTCGGCGTCGCTTCGCGACCCCCAGGACTGACGGGTGCGCCCGTCGAACGACCGGCGAAAACCCCCGGTTCTGATCTGAAGAAATCGCCGCCGGGCGGTGTTCGCCGCGATAGATTCCGAGTTCCCATCCAATGGCGTGAGGCACTTCCGATGATTCGTCCGGCCCTTTCCGTGGTTTTCAGCGCGGCTTTCCTGTTCAGCGTGACCGCCTGTTCCTCTCCTGCACCGACGCCGGCCGGAACGCCGTCCGTGGCGACATCCACGCCGGCACCGGCCGAATCGCCGACATCGGCCTCGGCGAGCCCGACCCCCGGCGAGGCGGACGTGTTCGCGGCGATGACGGCGGCCACCACGGCCGTGCCCGGCACCGTGGTCGAGGTCGGACGCGATCGCGAGGGCACCACCGCCGTCTGGGAGATCGGCGTCCGCAACGGCAGCTCCGGGACGGAGGTCTACGTCAACAGGGCCACCGGCGAGGTGATCCGGCAACGTCCGTTGGTGCTGTCCCGCGAGCAGCGGCAGGACGCCGCCGTCACCGCCGAACAGGCGATCCGGACGGCGCAGGCCGACACCCCCGGTGAGTTGATGGAACTCGACCTCGGCACCGAGCGCGGACGCCTGGTCTGGGAGGTCGTGGTGCGCGCGGGGACACGGTCGTGGGAGTTCTACATCGACGCCCAGGACGGCACGATCCTCCGTCGTCAGCGCGACTGACGCCCTGCCCCGTCGAGGCGGCCTCGATTGGCGCGCCAGGATGCCGGTGGCCTAGACTGTCTTAGCCGTGACGGCCTGCCGTCGCGTCGTGGTGGGTATAGCTCAGCTGGTAGAGCACCTGGTTGTGGTCCAGGATGTCGCGGG
>CALMIQ010000416.1 GCA_937863965.1 uncultured Micropruina sp. | reverse complement strand
TCCAGTCCCGCCGCGACATCGCCAGCGTGCCCCGGATGTGCCACGCCATCGCCGAGCGGGGCCGGTCGCCGACGCGGCTCGCCCAGTCGTCGAGCAGCTCGGCCTGGGCGCGTGCGGCGTCCTCGTCGGACCGCAGTGCGGCCAGGACGCCGGCGGGGTAGGCGAACCAGGTGACCGCTCGGCGGTCGTTGGATTCGGTGGCGAGCTCCGTGCCGTCCTCGACGTGGCGGGCCGCGAGGTCGAGCCGGCCGGCCGCGATCTCGACGTGCGCCAGGTCACAGAACCGGTAGCCGCGCTGCAGCTCGGCACCCAAGGCCACCGTGCGGCGGTACATCGCCTCCTGGTTGGCGCGCGCCTCGGCCAGTCGGCCGTCCCAGAGCTGTTGCCGTGCCAGCAGGACGCGCGGCCACATCACCATGTGCCTGCCCGGCACGTCCAGCGCGACCGCCTCATCGATCAGGGCGTCCTCGCGCGCGCCGGCCATCAGCGAGGCGGTCGAAACGGTCGCGGCTGCTTGCGCGGTGAGCCCGGCGTCGTCGTGCAAGCGCCCGATCGCCAGCCCCGCACGGGCGAACTCGAGGCCCTCGGCGATCCGGGCGAGATGCAGGGTCAGCAGCCAGCCCAGCAGGCCCAGCAACCGGCCACGGAGCCGGATCAGCTCCGCCCCGCCGTCGTCGGGCAGCTCGGCAAGAGTCGCTCGAAGGAACTGCTCCGCGTCGACGAAGTCGAGCTCGACCCGACCGGCGATGGCCTCGGCCCGCAACGGACCGGGCTCCAACTCGGCGAGCAAGCGCTCCGAGAGCTCGATCGCGGCGCCCAGGTCGCCGGCGGTCGCGCAGGCCCGCATCCGGGCGAGCACCCGACGGGTCCTGGTCTCGGCGTCCGTCCGCGGCGTGAGCCGGACGCTGTCCGCGAGCAGATCCGCGGCCAGCCGCGGCGCGCCGCGACGGGAGAGCCGGCGGGCGGCCTCTGCCAGCGCGAGGGCGACACCGGTGTCGGGCTCGATGGTCGCCCTGGCGAGATGGACGGCGCGGGCATCGATGTCATCGACGGCGTCCGCGAGGGCGGCGTGCAGCTCCCGCCGGTCGAGCGGGGTGAGCCGGTCGAGCACCGCGGTGGCGAGCAGGGGATGGGCGAACCGGACCACGAAGTCGTCGCCCACGGTGACCGTGTCCGACGACACGCCGAAACGCACCGCCGCCTCGGGGGCGGGAAGCCCGGCCGAGCGCAGCACCGGGATGGAGAGCGGTCCGGCCACCGCCAGCAGCCGGACCAGCTGCCGGGTGTCGTCGGGCAGCGACGCGAGCCGGTCACCCAGCGCAGACATCAGCGAGACCCCCGACTCGCAGCCCGTGAGGACGCGGCCCCGCCTGGCCAGCTCGAGCGCGAACAGTGGGTTCCCGTGCGCGAGCCGGCCGACCTCCCGCGCCCGGGCCCTGGTCAGCCCGGCTTGCGCCCCGAGGACGAGCTGGACGAGGTCACGAGCCGGCATCCGCCCGATCTCGACCCGGTTCACCTCGACGCCGAGATCGGGAAGCGAGACCGCGCGAGCCGGGTCGAGCGCGCTCCACGTCCGCGCCGTGGCCAGCAGGGTGACCCGCGCCGGCGGCAGCCGGCGCAGGCAGAACCGCAGCAGCCGCAACGTCAGATCGTCGAGCCACTGCACGTCGTCCACGGCCAGCACGACCGGCGCGTCGGTGGCCAGTGCCGCGAGGTGTTGGAGCAGCAGTCGGGCGCGTTCGGTCACGGTCAGATCGGGGGCCAGGATGGCGAGCCCGCGTCCGCCTTCGCCACCGATCAGATCGCGCAGTCCCTGCGCTGCCAGGTCGTGGTCCTCCTCGGCCGCGGGGCACTCCAGGACGAGCGCGCCCGCCGCACGGCACCGGGCCACGCCGTAGCGCCACAACGCGGTCTTGCCGATGCCCGCCTCACCGACGAGCACCAGCGAGGGACCGCCGTCGGCCAGGCCCGCGGCATATGCGTCGAGGATCCCGCGCTCAGCGGCGCGGCCCTGCAGCCGGGCGTGGGCGACCGGCGTCCGCTGCGCACTGTCCGCGGGCCGGGCCGGCACCGGCCGATCGCTCGAAGCCATGCAGCAGATGAGCGGCGGAGGCGCGCTCCTGATACCCGCCGGGGCGGCAGTGCCCGCGGCATGATCACTCCCCCGCGGCGGGCCTCGTCCGGGTCAGTGGGCGGCCTCGTGCCAGGACCGTCCGGTGCCCACCGACACCTCCAGCGGCACGGTCAGGTCGACCGCGTGGCCCATCTTGTCGCGGACCAGGGCGTCCATCGCCTCGGCCTCGCCGGCGGCGATCTCGAAGACCAGTTCGTCGTGCACCTGCAAGAGCATCCGGGAGCGCAGCCCCTGGGCCGCCAGGGCCGATTCGACGTCGAGCATGGCGACCTTGATGATGTCGGCGGCCGAGCCCTGGATCGGGGCGTTCAGCGCCATCCGCTCCGCCATCTCGCGGCGCTGCCGGTTGGACGAGGTCAGGTCGGGCAGGTAGCGGCGGCGGCCGAGCAGGGTCTCGGTGTAGCCGGTCTTCCCGGCCGTCCGGACGATGTCGTGCAGGTAGTCGCGGACGTTGCCGAACCGCTGGAAGTACTCGTCCATCAGCCCCTGCGCCTCGGATCGGGCGATCTTGAGCTGCTGGGACAACCCGAAGGCGCTCAGCCCGTAGGCCAGGCCGTAGTTCATCGCCTTGATCCGGGCCCGCATGCCGGTGTCCACGTCGTCCGGGGCGACGCCGAAGACCCGGGCGGCCATCACGGTGTGGAAGTCCTCGCCGGAGTGGAACGCCTCGATCAGGCCGGCGTCTTCGGAGGCGTGCGCCATGATCCGCATCTCGATCTGGCTGTAGTCGGCGGTCATCAGCGTCTCGTAGCCCTCGCCCACCACGAAGGCCCGCCGGATCCGCCGGCCCTCCTCGGTGCGGATCGGGATGTTCTGCAGGTTCGGGTCCGTCGAGCTGAGCCGCCCGGTGGCCGCGATCGTCTGGATGTAGGTGGTGTGCACCCGGCCGTCGTCGGCGATCGACTTCTGCAGCCCCTCCACCGTCTGCCGCAGCCGGATCTGGTCGCGGTGCCGCAGCAGGTGGGCCAGGAACGGGTGCTCGGTCTTGGCGTACAAGCCCTCCAGCGACTCGGCGTCGGTCGTCCAGCCGGTCTTGGTGCGGCGGGTCTTCGGCATGCCGAGCTCGTCGAACAGCACCTCTTGCAGCTGCTTCGGCGAACCCAGGTTGATCGGGCGTCCGAGGACGGCGAACGCGTCCGACTCGGCCGCCCGGACGGCGCCGTCGAAGTCGGCGTGCAGGGTGTCGAGGTACTCGGCGTCGACCGCGATGCCGTCGCGCTCCATGGTGGCCAGCGTGCGCAGCAGCGGCAGCTCGACGTCGGCCAGCAGCGACCCCTCGCCCCGCTCGTCCAACTCGTCGGTGAGCGCCCGGGCCAGGTCGATCACGGCCCGCGCCCGGATCATCGAATCCTGCCCCTCGTCCGGGTCGTCGAAGTCGAGGGTCAGCTGATCGGACGGCGCCGCGGACGGACCCTCGGCGCTCAGCTCGCGCTTCAGGTGGCGGGCGGTCAGGTCGCCCAGGTCGTAGACCCGCTGGTCGGGCCGCAGCAGATAGGCGGCCAGCTGGGTGTCGCTGGCCAGCCCGTTCAGCTCCCAGCCCCGCGACCAGATGGCCAGCAGCGGTCCCTTCGCGTCGTGCACGGCCTTGGCCGCGGTCTCGTCGCCGAGCCACGCGGCCAGCGCGTTCTCGTCGGCGGGGATCAGCTCGGTGACGTCCAGCCAGCAGGCGGCGCCGTCGGCGGTGGCCAGCGCCAGCCCGGTCAGGTCGCCGGAACCGGCGCGCCACTGACCGGTGACGTCGAGGCCGGTCAGCTCACCGCGTCCGTGCTCGGCGAGCCAATCGGCCAGCGCGCCCGGTTCGAGCACGTCGCCGACCACTTCGAAACCTCCGGACGGCCCGGCCAACTCGGCCGGCAGCGTCTCCATCAGCCGGTCGCGCAGCACCCGGAACTCCAGGCCGTCGAAGACGGTGTGCACGGCCTCGCGGTTCCAGTCCCGCCGCTCCAACTCGGCCACGGTGACGGCCAGTTCGAGGTCGCCGACCAGGGCGTTCACCTCGCGGTTGCGGACGACGTCGTCGAGGTGGGCGCGGAACGACTCGCCGGCCTTGCCGGGGATCTCGGCGGCCCGGCGGACGATGTTCTCCAGCCCGTCGTAGGTGGCGATCCACTTGGCGGCGGTCTTCGGGCCGACCCCCGGCACGCCGGGCAGGTTGTCGCTGCTCTCCCCCACCAGAGCGGCCAGTTCGGGGTACTGCGCGGGCGGGACGAAGTAGCGCTCCAGCACGGTCGCGGGGGTCATCCGGACCAGGTCGGAGACCCCCTTACGCGGGTACAGCACGGTGACGTCGTCGGTGACCAGCTGCAGGGTGTCGCGGTCGCCGGTGCAGATCAGCACCTTCAGGCCTTGCGCCTCCCCCTGCCGGGCCAGGGTGGCGATGATGTCGTCGGCCTCGAACCCGTCGAGCTCGACGTGGGTGATGTTGAGGGCGTCCAGCACCTCTTTGATCAGCCCGACCTGCCCGGTGAACTCCTGAGGCGACTTGGAGCGATTGGCCTTGTACTCGCTGTAAAGGTTGCTGCGGAAGGTCTGCCGGGAGACGTCGAAGGCCACCGCCAGATGGGTGGGCTGCTCGTCGCGGAGCACGTTGATCAGCATCGAGGTGAAGCCGTAGACGGCGTTGGTGTGCTGCCCGGTGGTGGTCGAGAAGTTCTCCACCGGGAGCGCGAAGAACGCCCGATAGGCCACCGAATGGCCGTCGATCAACAGCAGCGTGCCCGGGGTCTCACTCACCCCTGCGAGGGTAGCGGAGCGCGCCGACAAAAGGCGGACGCAGTCCGGTCGCGAACCGCCTCGCCGCCGCGGATTCGGCGATGTGGAATCGTTGGCGCCATGAGCCTGCCCGAGTGGACCGCCGGCATCCGCAGCGCCCTGGACGACAAGATGGGCATCGAACTGCTCGAGATCGGCCCGCGGCACAGTCGCGCGCGGATGCCGGTCGCCGGCAACACCCAGCCCTTCGGCTTCTGGCACGGCGGGGCGTCGTGTGTGCTGGCCGAGACGCTGGCCTCGTTGTCGGCCTTCGCCGAGGTCGGTCCGCAGGGCCGGATCTTCGGTGTGGACATCAATGCCACCCACCACCGCCCGGCACGCGACGGCTGGGTGAACGGCGAGGCCACCGCCCTGCACATCGGCGGCCGGCTGGGCACCTGGGAGATC
>CALMIQ010000415.1 GCA_937863965.1 uncultured Micropruina sp. | reverse complement strand
GGGACGGTTCCGTGAACGGTTCAAGGAACCGTCCCCGATTGCGAACGATTTGCGAAACCCGATTGCGCGAAGACCGGACTCAGGGGAGGCCGGCCCAGCGTCCGGCGGCGGTCGCGGCGGCGCCCACGATCACCACCACGATGTAGGGCCAGTTGAGTTTCAGGGCCACCGCGGCTGCGCCGAGGCCGAGCAGGCGGGAGTCGAGGATCAGCGCCTGGCCCCTAGCGACGGTGTTGCTGATCACCAGCGACGACAACAGCCCTACCGTCAGCGCGGCCGCGAGGGACGGGACGAACGGCCGGTCGAGCACCGACTTCGGCAGCAGGTAGCCGGACACCTTCAACGCGTACGCCGCCGCACAGGCGAGTAGCACCCAGATCCAGAGGTCCATCAGGCGGCCCTCCGGTGTTGCCCGGCCCACACTCCGGCGGCGACCACCGCCGCGATGATGATCGGCAGCCCCGGCGGGGTGAGCGGGGTGAACACCACGGTCACGAAGGCGCAGATCACGGCGATCGCGATCGGATCACGTCCGTGCAGGCGCGGCCACAGCAGGCCCAGGAAGGCGGCGCAGGCGGCGCCGTCCAGGCCCCAGCGGGCCGGGTCGCCCATCGCGTTGCCGGCGACGGCCCCGACCAGGGTGAAGAGGTTCCAGGCGACGAACACGCCGAGCCCGGCCGTCCAGAAGCCGCGGCGCTGCTCGTCGGCGTCCGATTGGGCGGTCGCGTTGGCCATCGACTCGTCGATGGTGAAGTGGGCATACACCGGGGCCATCGGACGCCGTGGCCGCAGCAGCGCCTCCAACTGCATGCCGTAGACGCCGTTGCGCAGGCCGAGCAGGGTCGCCGCGGCCAACGCGCTCAGCCCCGTCCCGCCTCCGCCGATCACGCCGACGAAGGCGAACTGCGAACCGCCGGTGAACATCAGCAGGCTGAGCGCACAGGTCTGCGCCACGCTCAGGCCGGCGGCCACGCCGAGGGCGCCGAAGGACACCCCGTAGATGCCGACGGCGACCGCGATCGACAACCCGGAGCGGACGGCGGGAGTGAAGCGGGACACCCGCGGCACTCTATTCCCTGGTCGCGGAGTCGGCCCCGGAGCCGGCAGCCCTGAGCAGGCGTTCGATCGTGCCGAAGCCGCGCGTGGTCGCCTTCGATCCGAGTCGAGCCTGGACGGCGGTGGTCGGATCGCCGCCGGGAGCCACCTGGGTGACCACCCAGCCCGGACCGGACGCGACCACCGTGGTGCCGACGGAGTCGAGCCCGGCCCCCGGGGCGGCCCAGTCGAGCGATCCGTCCGGCGCGAAGAAGAAGAAGGTGACATAGATCGCCCGGTCGACGGCGGGCAGCGATGCGCGCGTGGTGTGGACCAGGCCGGCGACGGCGTCCAGCGACTGGACGGGGGCGATGTCGGTGTAGCCGACCCGCTCGGCCAGAATCGCGCGGACCTGCTCGATCACCGCCGTCGGAGCGGCGTCCAACGGGTCGAACAACACGGTGCCGTTGGTCTGGAACGACCGGACGCCGATCGCCCCGGCCGCGATGAAGGCACCCTCCAGCACCGGGCGGGTCGGGCTGTGGCTACGGGCCTGGCCCAGGTTCATGTTGCGGAAGAAGGCGACCTGCGGGTTGCTCACCGGGCTCCCGGGCCGTCGTCCGAATCGGTCCAGATGCCGGGTTCGTCGACGATCAGGACGGTGCCGCCGGCGGCGTCGCGCAGCTCTTTCGGCGCCAGCGCGTGGGCCAGGTGGTAGACGGCGACGGTGACGATGGTGCCCAGCGCGATGCCGCTCAGCACGAACTCGGGGGTGATCTCCAGCGACACGTTGCCGACGCCGATGATGATGCCGGCCGAGGTCGGAACCAGGTTGATCGGGTTGCCGAGGTCGACCCCGTTCTCCTTCCAGATCTTCGCGCCGAGCAGGCCGATCATGCCGTAGAGCACGACCGTGATCCCGCCCAGGACGCCGCCGGGGGTGGCCGACACGATCGCCCCGAACTTCGGGGAGAAGCCGAACAGGATCGCCACCACCGCGGCCACCACGTAGGCCGCCGTCGAGTACACCCGGGTGGCCGCCATCACGCCGATGTTCTCGGCGTAGGTGGTGGTCGGGCCGGCGCCGACCGCGGTCGCCACGACCGAGCCGATGCCGTCGCCGGCGATGGCACGGCCCATGTCGCGGTCGAGGTCGGCCCCGGTCATCTCGGCGACCGCCTTCACGTGGCCGGTGTTCTCGGCGATCAGCGCGATCACCACCGGCAGCGCGATCAGCGCGAACGCGACGTTGAAGTTGGGCCCGTGGATGCCCACCACGTTGGTGGCGGCGTTGAACTGCCAGGTGGTCAGGTCGGTGAGCGGAGGGAAGCCGAGCAGCGGGGCGGCGTCCACCGCGCTCCAGTCCACCCTCGGGTGGGTGGTCACCTCGCCCGCCGCCGGGCTGAAGGAGGTGATCGGCCCGGTCAGGACGTCGGCCAGCCAGCTGACCAGGTAGCCGATCACGAGCGCCAGGAAGATCGCGATCCGGCCGAGGAAGCCCTTCACCCCGACGCTGAGCACGACCACCACGAGCATCACGAACAGGGCGATCCACTGGTCCTGCGGCCAATACGTGCCGGCCACCACCGGCGCCAGGTTGAAGCCGATCAGCATGACCACCGCGCCGGTCACCACCGGCGGCAGCGCGGCATGGATCAGCCGCGAGCCGGCGAAATGGATGATCACACCGACCATGAACAGCAGGACGCCGACCCACAGCATGGCGCCGGTCAGGTCGGCCGGGTTGCCGCCGGCGCCGTAGATCGCGGTGGCCACCCCGACGAAGGACGCCGACGAACCCAGGTAGCTCGGCACCCGCCCCCGCACCACCAGCAGGAAGATCAGCGTGGCGATCCCGGACATCATCACCGCCAGCTGGGGGTTCAGTCCCATCAGCAGCGGGAAGACGAAGGTGGCGCCGAACATCGCCACGACGTGCTGGGCGCCCAGCCCGACGGTCTTGCCCCAGGAGAGCCGTTCGTCGGGTGCCACCACCTCGCCCGGCTTCAGCTTCCCGTCTCCGTGCAACGTCCACAGCGGCATGGCGATCCCTCTCGTCCTCGGACGATCAGCACCCTATGCCGCGGCTCCGGCGGCGGCCCTCCGGCGAAATCGGATGAGACGCCGCGCGTGGGCGGCCGACCTCGTGCGGGACCTGTCGGAATGGTGTCGGATCGGGCACCACTAGGGGTGCCCGATCCGACACCATTCGGTGCGGCGCCGGGTCGTGGCGCCGGTCTCAGCCGCCCCAGACCGCCGTGGCGCCGCTGTGTCCGGTCAGCACCACCAGCACCAGCGCGGCGACGGCGGCGATGGCGGTGAGGACGACGAAGGTCCACCAGGCGGGCCGCGAGCGGCTCTCCATGAGCAGCGCGGCCGGCAGGAACAGCGCCAGCGCGACCGCGGGGAACGGGGCCAACTGGCCCCACATCTCATGCGTCTCGACGGCCGCCCCGCCGACCCCGAGGCCCTCCTTGAATGCCTCGCCGGAGATCCGGGCGACGACGACCGTGACAGCGCCCGCCGCGGCGATCAGCACGGTCAGCCAGCCGTAGCGGGTGCGTGCCCAGGACGAAAAGACGATCGCCAGCGCGCCCAGCGCCGCCAGCGGAATCAGCACCACCGCGCCGTGCACGACCAGCGGGTGCAGGGGAAGGCCGAAGAAGTCCATGGTCAGCCCTTGACGGCCTTGCCGTCCCGGTCGAGCACGAACCAGACGCTGTTCACGTTCTGTCCGGTGACGTCGCCCGGCTTGCCGTCGGCCTGCCAGTAGTACAGCGGCCACCCGTTGTAGCTGGCCTGGGTGCGGCCGTCGGCGCGCGTGAAGGAGCCCAGCTTGGAGTCGTCCACCCCGGTGCCGGCGGTCGGCTCGCCGAGCAGCGGCGGCCAGGCCACCAGGCACTGCCCGGTGCAGTTGCTGGCGTTCGGGGTGTCCTTGGTGAACAAGTACAGGGTCATCCCCTTGCCGTCGACCAGGATCGAGCCGAGACTGCTGTCGGCCATCGCGAGCGTCAGGGTCGCCGCGTCCGCCTCGGCGGGGGCGGAGGCCGGCATGCTGGGCGCCGCGGCGCTCGGTGCCGGGGCGCTGGACGCGGGGGCGGCCGGGGTCGCCGTGGTGCAGGCGCCGAGCAGGACCAGGCAGAGGGCGGCGGGCAGGATCGTGACGGCCGGCCGGGAACGTGTGACCATGGGGGTTCCTCCTTGGATCGGGTGGTCTTGTCAGGTGATACGGCCCAGACGTCGCGACGGATTGCTCGAATCGGCAATCCGTTCGGCCGCCGCGTCCGTATCAACCGATGTGGGCCTGTTCTCGCTGTCCGACCGGGCGTCCGACGCCGCGCTGGTGGCCGGCCTGGCGCTGAACGACGAGCCGTCGGCGACGGCCTTCGTCCGGCGTTTCCAGGGACCGGTCTTCGGCGTGGCGGTGTCGATCACCCGCGACCGGGTGTTGGCCGAGGACGTCGCCCAGGAGGCGTTCCTGCGGGCCTGGCGAGCCGCGGCGAGCTATGACCGGCGGCGGGGATCGGTGCTCACCTGGCTGTTGACCATCGCCCGCAACGTGGCCATCGACGCGATCCGGGCCCGGCGGGCGGCCCCGGTGGAATCGGGAGAACTGGAGCTGCTGTTGGCGACGACGCTGAAGGGTACGGTGCCGGACGGCGCCGGTGGCCGGCTGGAGACCCTGGCCGCGGTGGAACGGCTCGGACGGCTGCCCGTCGACCAGGCCCGCGCGGTCGTGCTGGC
>CALMIQ010000414.1 GCA_937863965.1 uncultured Micropruina sp. | reverse complement strand
TCCCTCGGGCAGCAGGTGGACGAAGGGCTCATCGGCGAACGCGGCGGCGTAGGCGTCGCGAACGGCCGCGGCGTCGATGCCGGGAGCCAGCGGGGCGGTAACCGTGGCCAGGATCCCGCGGGCCATCGACACCAGCACCGGGGTGAACGAGATCGTCGGGTCGGCGGCACCCAGCCGGCGGAAGTTCTGCAGCATCTCGGGGACGTGCCGGTGCACGCCGCCGACGCCGTAGGCGCTGGCGCTGCCCAGCAGCTCGGCGGCGAGCAGGTTGACCCGGAGGCTCTTGCCGGCCCCGGACGGCCCGGTCGGGGCGACCACGACGACGTCACGGCCGTCGGTCAGTCCCGCGGTGAGCGCGGGGAGCAAGGCCAGGGTCACGGTGGTCGGGAAGCAGCCGGGGACGGCGATGCGCTTGGCCCCGGCCAGGGCGGTCCGCTGGCCGGGGAGTTCGGGGAGGCCGTAGGGCCAGGTGCCGGCGTGCGGAGTGCCGTAGAACTTCTCCCAGTCGGCGGCGTCCGTCAGCCGGAAGTCGGCGCCCGCGTCGATCACCAGGACGTCGCCGCCCAGCTGCTCGGCGACCGCGGCGGAGGCGCCGTGCGGCAGCGCGAGGAAGACGACGTCATGGCCGGCCAGGTTCTCGGCGGTGGTGTCGAGCACCTCGACGCCGGCCAGCGGCAGCAGGTGCGGGTGATGTTCGATCAGCCGCGAACCGGCGCTGGACTTGGCCGTAAGGTTGCCGATGACGACCTCGGGGTGCCCCAGCAGCAGGCGCAGCAGCTCACCGCCGGCGTACCCGGTGCAGCCCGCGACAGCGATCCGAACAGACATGGGCATTACTATGCCGAACTCGGAATGAATATTCCAATCCGGGGTGGGCGCGCCGCGGAACCCTCGCCACCACCCAGCCAACCGGAGTCCCGACATCCAGCACCCAGGCGCCCCCGCGCCCCCCGCGACAGGGCCTCTCCAGCAGCCAGAACACTGCTAGATCGGGCACCGGTAGCAGTGCCCGATCTAACACAATCCGACAACCCCGGCACCCCGGCGAACAGGACAAGGCCCTCCTCAACCAGTTCTGCCCTCCTGTCGACGGGAGGGCGTGGGTGATGAAGGAGGGCATTGCCGGGCGTGACTCTGGGCGGCGCCAAGCGCGCGGGACGAACCCGCCGATGGACGCCGGAGAAACCCGAGCGGTCAGATCTGGTCGATCAGCTCGTTCACGCCGCCGAGGATCTGGTTCGGCCGGAACGGGTACTTGGCGACGTCCGCGGTGGTGGTGAGACCGGTGAGCACCAGCACGGTGTGCAGGCCCGCCTCCATGCCGGCGACGATGTCGGTGTCCATCCGGTCGCCGATCATCGCGGTGGATTCGGAGTGTGCCTCGATGCGACGCATCGCGGAGCGGAACATCATCGGGTTCGGCTTGCCGACCACGTAGGGCTTGCGGTTGGTGGCCGCGGTGATCATCGCCGCGACGGCGCCGGCCGCCGGCAACAGGCCGTCCTTCGACGGGCCGGTGGTGTCGGGGTTGGTGACGATGAACCGGGCGCCGTTGGTGATCA